>JAAZBV010000155.1 GCA_012513605.1 Desulfatiglans sp.
AAATATTCACCCAAAGCATTCATATACCGGATAACATTCAAGCCCGGTAAAGATATTTTCCGGAGCGGAACAGACCCGGGCCTCTTGATTGAGGAGCTAAAAAGTTTTGGTGATCATAACATTATCCTTCATTATAAAAATATCCCCTCAATTGATGTTTTAATCCCTGATGAATGCTATCTATCATGGGATATAATACTCACAACCAGTCGAACTGATGATGATATTAAAGATATATTCATTTTCGTTGAAGATAATTGTGAACTCACAATCGATATTGTTGATGAATTGACCGAAGGTGATGATGATAAAGAGATAAAAAAGATTGGTGAGATACTTGTAGAAAGGCAGGTTATATCTGAAGAAGAGATAAAGAACACCCTGAACGATCAAAAACGTCTTGGAGAACTCCTTATCGAAAAAAACAAGGTTGATTACGATACCATTGAAACCGCTCTTGCGGAACAGGCCCAGATTAAAAAAACCAGGGAAAAGCACAGGGAGGAAATAAAGGCATCCAGCCTGAGGGTTACATCTGAAAAACTGGATAGCCTTGTTGATCTCGTAGGGGAACTGGTTACTGTACAGGCAAGGTTATCTCAGTTTTCATCCATCATGGATCATTCGGAACTATTATCAATAGCTGAAGAGGTGGAAAAACTTACCACTGAACTCAGGGATAATACAATGGATATCCGCATGATGCCAATAGGAACAATATTCAGCAAATTCAAACGTCTTGTGAGGGATCTTTCATCAGATCTTGGCAAAGGCATTAATCTTGTGACTGAAGGAGCTGAGACAGAACTGGACAAGACAGTCATTGACAGACTTGATGATCCGCTTGTTCACCTCATAAGAAATTGTATTGATCATGGTATAGAAACCCCCTCTGTCCGCAAAGAAAATGGCAAACCAGAGACTGGGACTATTTATCTATCCGCAGTACACAAAGGGGCATATGTTGTAATCACCATAAAAGATGATGGGGCAGGACTTAATGCTGAGGCTATCAGGGAAAAGGCTATTGAAAAGGGGATAATACAAAGAGAAGCAACTCTTTCTGAAAAGCAAATCTATGAAATCATTTTTGCTCCAGGGTTTTCAACTGCAACCACTGTTTCAAATATCTCCGGCAGAGGAGTCGGGATGGATGTTGTAAAAAGAACCATTGGGTCTCTGAGGGGATCCATCGAACTTGACAGCTTGCCAGGCAAAGGTACTGTGATCACGCTTAAACTCCCATTAACTCTCGCTATAATAAATGGTTTACTGGTATCCATCGCGGATACCAGTTATATTCTTCCCCTTGCCACTGTAGAAGAATGTGTTGAACTCACACGAGATTATTCTGATCAGTCTAAAGGTACAAATCTTCTTAATGTAAGAGGTGAAATTGTCCCTTATATACGTCTCAGAGATCATCTTAATATAAAAGGGAAAAAACCCAGTCTTGAGCATATAGTTATCACAGATGTCGAGGACAAAAGGATAGGATTTGTTGTTGATAAGGTTATAGGAGGCCATCAGACTGTAATAAAGGCGCTTGGCCCTGTTTTCAAATATGTAAAAGAGGTGTCAGGAGCAACTATCCTTGGAGATGGCAAAATTGCCCTTATCCTGGATGTTAATGCCCTGATGTTATTTAAGGAACACTAGAAAAATTGAAAACCATTGATAATAGGTTTCGTCAACAACTTAGTAGCTTAAAAGAGAGGAGTATTTTATGGCAGCAACTGAGATATTAGAAACAAACAAGTATCTGTCTTTTAAACTGGATAATGAAATCTATGCCTTTGATATTTCCCAGGTGCGAGAGGTATTGGATTATACAGAGATAACAAAGGTACCCAAAATGCCTGTCTTTGTAAAAGGCATTATTAACCTGAGGGGCGGAGTAGTACCGGTAGTGGACCTGAGGAAAAAATTCGATCTTCCCACTTCTGAAAATACAGTCAACACATGCATCATCATAATGGATATATCAATAGATAATGAAAAGACCCTTATTGGCGCGCTCGCAGATTCTGTCCAGGAGGTTATGACTATTGAACCTGATTTCATCGAACCTCCGCCTAAAATTGGAACCAGATTAGATACAGAGTTCATAAGAGGCATGGGTAAAAAAAATGATAAATTCATTATAATCATTGACATAGACAAGGTGTTTTCAGTCGGAGAGACCTATATGCTTCAGGAAACCGGAGAATATCGTGGATTTGAGGACGCTTCTCAAGAAGATATGGATAAAAATATAGATAAAAAGGAAATTAATTAATTTTAATAATATAACAGAATTATTGAAAGGAGCATAATTATGCTGAATAACATTAAAATAGGGGTCAAAATTTCAGGGGGTTTTATAATCATCCTTATCTTTATGGCAGCCGTTGCATACGTTGGATATTCCGGTATGAGAGATGTAGACGAACGTGTTTATATTTCAGACCACATGAACGAACTAACGCAGTACATGCTGGAGACAAGGTTACATGTAAACAGGTTTATAAGAAACAAGGATGGAGAACTGGTAAAAAAAGTTGATGAAAATATTAAGAAAATAAAAGAGAGATCAAATGAAGTCGCAGGGAAATTATCTGAACAGGCCGATCTGGAAAAGGTCAAGGAATTTAACACCAAGGTAGATGCTTATTATTCGTTTTTCAAGGAATACCAGGAAATCAGTAACAGGAAAGATAATGCAGTTACAACAGCAGCAAACAATGCGCTTTTGGTTATTGAAAAGGCTGAAGATTTGTCAACTAACCAGAATGCCCAGGTAATCCTAACTGACACAAATAATGTAATTCAGCAACTCCTTCAAATACGTATTGCGTTTCTCTATTACCTTTATACAAATGGCAATAAGAGCTATGCTGATACAATAGCTAAAATGGTCCCTGAACTACATGCCCTGATTACAAAAATGATTGGGAGCTCACCAGCCAATAGTTCTGTCCTGAATGAACTCAGCCGCAGTCTTACAATCTATAATGACTCCTTCTTACAAGTTGTATCCAGCATGGAAAGCCTGAATAAGGCTGAAACAGAGATGGCAAAGGCCGCTGAAGAGGCCGTGGAAATCTGCATGAAAATGATGGCTGAAATGAGAATCAAAATGAATAATGAGATAGAAAGTGCAAACAGAAACATTCTTATAGGTTTCCTTATTGCCCTCATTGTTGGTATTGTTTTTGCCTATTTTATAACCCGTTCAATAACAGTGCCTCTGGCCTTAGGAGTAGATGTAGCAGAAAACATGTCAAAGGGCATACTGCTTGATAATATCGGGGTGAATGGAAAGGATGAGATGGCCCAATTACTCGGGGCAATGGAAAAGATGGTTGCATCCTTGAGGGGCACAGTTAGTGTCGCGGAAAAAATGGCAGGAGGTGATCTTAATGTAAAGGTTAATCTGCTTTCAGATGATGATGCACTTGGGCTTGCTCTCAATTCAATGATAGAAAAACTAAGAAGTGTTGTGATGGATGTAAAATCTGCCGCAGATAATGTCGCATCAGGGAGTCAGCAGTTGAGTTCATCTTCTGAACAGATGTCTCAGGGAGCTACAGAGCAGTCAGCAGCCGCAGAACAGGCATCTTCTTCCATGGAAGAGATGTCGGCTAATATAAAACAGAATTCAGATAATGCACAGCAGACAGAAAGGATATCCTCACAAGCTGCTGAAGATGCGGAAAAAGGTGGTAAAGCCGTTGAGGAGACTGTTGAGGCCATGAAACAGATATCAAACAAAATTAATATTATTGAAGAGATTGCCCGACAGACCAATATGCTGGCCCTTAATGCAGCGATTGAGGCAGCCCGCGCCGGTGAGCATGGAAAGGGCTTTGCTGTTGTTGCCGATGCTGTGCGTAAACTTGCGGAAAAGAGCCAGGCAGCAGCAGGAGAGATAAGTAATCTTTCTACTTCAAGTGTTGAAATAGCAGTAAATGCCGGTGAAATGTTCAAAAAAATCGTTCCTGATATACGCAAAACAGCCGAACTGGTGCAGGAGATAAGCGCCTCATCAAATGAGCAGAACACTGGCGCGGATCAAATCAATCAGGCGCTTCAACAACTGGATCAGGTTATACAGCAAAACGCCTCCGCATCTGAAGAAATGGCATCAACAGCAGAAGAGCTGGCCTCTCAGGCTGAACAATTGAAAGATTCTATCGAATTTTTTAATATTGGAAATTACTCAACCTCTTCTGGCGCACAAAAGTCTTACAGGATAAATACAAATAAAAACTTGGCTGCCAAAAAAATGGAAAATAAAGCCTTGGTTGCAAAAGGAAAAATAAAACCTGTAGAGAAAGGCTTAATGCTGAATATGGGAGATGGAGATGATCATAAGGACTCATTAGATAATGAGTTTGAAAATTATTAACCCTTTCTGCCAATTATCACAATCCGATTGTGATAATTGGCAATTTTAATACAGCAGATCACACATGGATATTTTCAATCAGCGTCTCTCTCAAAACGACTTCTCCCGATTGAGTCAGTTTATATACTCCCATGCTGGCATTAAAATGCCCCTATCGAAAATTAGTATGGTAGAGGCACGGATAAGAAAACGTCTTCAAAAACTAAACATGCGAGGCTTCAGTGATTATTGTGGATATCTATTCAGTCCCCAAGGTATGGAAAAAGAATTATCCTTTTTCATTAATGCAATCACAACCAATAAGACTGATTTTTTTCGGGAACCTGCACACTTTGAATACCTCGTTCAGAAGGCTGTACCCGAATTAATTGCAAGAGAAGGGATGGGTATTAATAAACAGTTACATTTGTGGAGTGCAGCAGCTTCGAGAGGAAATGAGGCATATACGATAGCTATTGTTTTGAGTGAATTTTCAACAAAATTTCCTGGCTTTAATTTTAACTATTTTATATTGGGAACTGATATTTCAACTGAAGTTCTGGAAGCAGCTCGAATCGGAATATATAAGCATGAGGAAATCGAACCAGTACCGCTTGAGCTTAGAAAAAAATACTTTCTGAAAAGCAAAGATAAAGATAAAAATCTTGTCCGGATCGTACCCGAATTAAGAAAAAGGGTCAGATTCCGCCATCTTAATCTTGCCGATGAATTCAATCTGCGGCAATCTATGGATATAATATTTTGCAGGAATGTATTGATCTATTTCAGCAAAGAAACCCAGGAGAGTGTTATTTTAAGGCTCTGCCGAAACCTGAAACCTGGAGGATTTCTCTTTATGGGTCATTCAGAAGTGCTGAATTGTAATAATTTCCCTCTGATTTCGACAGCCCCTGCAATATATAAAAAGGTCAAATAATGAGAAATAAAATAAAGGTGCTGATTATTGATGATTCTGCCATGGTCCGACAAGTACTCACTGAGATTTTATCTTCAGACCCGGATATACAGGTAATTGGCTGCGCCTCTGATCCATATATTGCCGCTAATAAGATGAGGGAAGAGGTACCCGATGTAATCACCCTTGATGTTGAAATGCCCAAAATGGATGGAGTTACCTTTCTGAAGAAAATAATGCAGCAACACCCTATTCCGGTTGTCATTTGTTCAAGTCTTACAGGCAACAGATCTGAAACAACAATGAAGGTATTGGAATATGGTGCAGTCGAAGTAATCCAAAAACCGATATTAGGAACAAAAGATTTTTTAAGAGATTCGGCTATAAGGATATGTGACTGCGTAAAAGCAGCCTCAATGGTAAAGGTAAAAAAAATCTCCGGGACAAAAGAGATAATGAAAAAACTTACTGCTGATGCAATACTCCCCAAGCCAACAAACAGAGCAATGGAAAAAACAACCGAGAAAATCATAGTCGTTGGCGCATCAACAGGGGGTACTGAGGCATTAAGGATATTATTTGAGAGTCTCCCAATGGATTGTCCGGGAATGGTTGTAGTTCAACATATGCCTGAAAATTTTACCAAGGCATTTGCCAAACGCCTTGATTCTCTTTGTCAGCCAACTATCAAAGAAGCCAGCAACAACGACTCTGTCCTGAGAGGCCAGATTCTTATTGCACCGGGAAACCACCATATGTTGCTGAAAAGAAGCGGGGCAAAATATTTTGTTGAAATTAAGGACGGTCCTCTTGTCTCAAGACATAGACCTTCTGTTGATGTACTGTTCAGATCAGCAGCAAGATATGCGGGCAAAAATGCAATAGGCGTTATTATGACAGGAATGGGCGATGATGGCGCTAAAGGTCTTCTTGAAATGAAAGAACAGGGCGCATTTACTATCGCTCAGGATGAAGCAACATCAGTTGTTTTTGGAATGCCTCATGAAGCAATAAAACTAAATGCTGTTGATAAGGTTATTCCACTTGATAAAATAGCTGGAACAATATTACGAGAAGAAAAAGAGGAACAGTGAAATTAAAATTATTAAATATTGATCCAGAATATTTAACCATATTTGCGCAATCATACTAATAGCAGTGGACATTTTGCGATATTTCTGAAAATAATCATATATCAGCGGCACCTAAAAAATGTTACCATCTTATTGTATTTATAGTGTTTTTAGCTTTACAAGTTTTTGGCACAGATCTTGTTATAGAGAAAACATGTTTCAACAGCTCCATGTTATGCAAATAATTATTCCATAACCAAAAAAACAGGGAGATTTGAATTATGTGTGTACTCTATTACAGACCGTCAGAAAATACTGTTGCTGAAAGGCTTCAGTCTATTATCGAATTGGAACTGCTTGATCAGCTCCTTGAAGTCTTTTATTCTATTGGAGGATTAACCGAACGGATGAGTCAATCTGTAAGAGGAAACTGTGCTGCGGTCATTATGGCAAAGGATATTATTGCCCTGAAAAAACTCTTCTCACTTAGATCACTGTTAAGGGATATACGTATCATCCTTATCCTGCCTGATCACAGTAAAGGGGCAGTATCAATAGGATACAAGCTTCATCCCCGCTTTTTAAGCTATTAGGATGGGGAGGTGGGGGAGGTTGCGGTTGTACTTAAGAAGATGGTCTCACTGATGGAAGCAGATAGCAACATCAGGCATAATGTTAACAGGAGCATGAATTGATGGCGGAGCCACATCATATATTGTAAAACCCATTTCAAAGAAAAACCTGACCGGAGAAATGGTAAAACTTGGATTACTCGAGTAAAAAACAGGTTATCATAAAGATAGGCGAATTATATGCCACAGATGAGCCTACTATCATCCATACTGTGCTTGGCTCATGCGTTGCGGTCTGCATATATGATGATGAAAAAATGATAGGAGGTATGAATCACATCTTTATGCCGGGAGATAATAAAAACGATTCCTCCACACGTTATGGTGAAAATGCCATGAAATATCTAATAAAAAATATCTGTACCCTCGGGGCCAATCGTGATAATCTTGTGGCAAAGGCCTTTGGCGGCGCCCATGTTATTCCTTCCATATCCAGGGAGTTCGGCATTGGCCCTAAAATAGTAGATTTTGTTATCGATTATCTTAAAAAAGAAAATATAACTATTATCGCCCATGATTTTGGAGGTAACAAAACAAGGAAGGTCTTTTTTCATACTGACACTGGCATAGCTTATGTCAAGTTGTTATCATCTTAATATCATAAAGATAAACCTTCAAAATGAACGTGCTTTAACATTTTCATAGTTTACGTATCGGTCATTATCAAACAGTTGAGAGAAAAGAAGATGATAGAATCGAAAATAAACAGAAAATATAAAATACTCATTGTAGATGACATTAATGAAAATCTTTCTGCCCTGAAGCGTCAGCTCAGGAGACCGGACAGAAATTTTATTATGACCACCTCAGGTGAAGAGGCGTTAACCATACTTGAAAAAGAGGATATTTCCCTAATAATCCTGGATATAAAGATGCCTGGCATCGATGGATGGGAAGTAGCCAGAAGAATGAAGTCTACTGATCATCTTAAGAATATACCTATTTTATTCATTACCGCAGAATATATCTCTGATGATTTTGTTCAAAAAGGGTTTGAGGTTGGGGCAGTTGATTACATTACAAAACCCATAGAGCCGTTTCTTCTTCAATGCAAGGTGGATGTCTTTTTAAGGCTCTTTGGTCAGCAGCTTGAACTTGAAGAAAAGGAAAAGAGATATATATACCTGTTCAATCAGGCTAATGATCCCATCCTGTTTCATGATAAAGAGGGGAAAATAATAGATGTCAACAGGCGATCTGTTGAACTGACCGGTTACAGCCATGATGAATTATTACAAATGAATTTACTTGATCTTAAACCCGGATGGAAGACCTCTTTTGAAGAAAATGGTCTTCCTGTGATCCTTGAAAAGGGGAGCGCCTCGTTTGAAACCGAGATAATGAAAAAGAATGGTACAATAATCGAGGTGGAAATAAGCGCCAACACAGTCAATTACCCTCAAGAGGGTATAGTGCAGGCGGTTGCCCGTGACATAACAGAACGTAAACGCACCGAGCAGGCCCTTATCATAGCAAAAGAGATGGCAGAAGAGGCAAGCAGGGTAAAAAGTGAATTCCTTGCAAATATGAATCACGAAATAAGGACACCAATGAATGGTATTGTAGGCATACTCGGTCTTCTGGCAGACACAAATCTTGATAAAGAACAACGTGAATACCTTACACTTTTGCAGGAATCAACAGATGGGCTTTTAAGGCTTGTTAATGACCTTTTCAGATTTTCAAAACTTGAATCCGGCAATATGATCATTGAAAAGGCATTGATGAGCCTTCATCAGATTATTTCTACATGCATAGAATTTTACATGCCACAGGCCACAACAAAGGATCTTAACCTGACATGGGATGCTGATTCAAATATACCTGAACGCCTTGAAGGTGACCCTGAAATCATTCGGCAGATCATATTAAACCTTGTCGGTAACGCCATCAAATTTACAGGAAGAGGCAGTGTCCATTTGAGCGCTGGTGTGGAAAGCATAAAGGGAAAGGATGTAATTCTTCACTTCAGGGTGGAGGATACAGGCATAGGCATACCGGAAGATAAGATGACTGTTATTTTCAGGGATTTCACCCAGGCTGACGGCTCATCCACAAGAAAATACGGGGGAACCGGTATCGGGTTGAGTATATGCAGCCAGCTTGTAAAGATGCTTGAAGGGGAGCTTTGGGCTGAAAGCACTGAGGGTAAAGGCAGTACCTTTCATTTTACAGCTAAATTAAAGGTGAGATAGTATCTTTTTAATATCGCTTCCGAATACCATCCCCTCCCTTATAACAACGCATGGATCGACTGTTACATCCAGTATTGTACTACCTTTGCCACCCGCTGTGGGGCCATTATCAATGATTAGATCAATTGATGTACCAAATGAATCATAAACCTCATCTGCCCTTGTACAGGGTGGCTGCCCTGAGATGTTTGAGCTTGTGCCTGTAACAGGCCGCCCTATAGACCTTGCCAGCCCTGTAGCAACAGTGTGGCTTGAAAGCCTTACACCTATTTTAGAGGTATCTGCTGTAAGAAGCGGTGAGATGGCGCTGCCTGCATTTAAGACCAGTGTGAGCCCCCCTGGCCAGAATGCGTTAATGAGTTTAACTGCCTGTTCAGGGATATCAGCTACATACTTCTTAAGCTCCTCCTTTTCAGGAAGGATTATCAGTATGGGGTTATGCCTGTCCCTCTGTTTAAGGGAGAAGAGTTTTTCTATGGCCCTGTCATTTTGAGTATCAACGGCAAGGCCGTAGAATGATTCTGTAGGAAAGGCAACCACACCGCCTGATAATAAGACATCCCCTGCATGTTTAAGTGCCGACTTATTTGACTCTAAAGAATCGATCTTAAGGATATTTCCTCTTCTACCTACTCTTTCCAACTTGCTGCCTTTTCCACTGTCTCTTTTGTAAGGTTTTCACGGAAATTCTTTAGTGTAGCAGCAATCTCAGGATATTTGAGCGCCAGTATCTGGGCCGCAAGTATTGCGGCATTCTTTGCACCGCCCTTGCCTATGGCCACTGTGGCGACTGGTATTCCGGGGGGCATCTGGACAGTGGAAAGCAGCGCATCCATACCCTGGAGCACGGATGAATCAATAGGCACGCCTATTACCGGAAGGGTCGTATGAGCAGCTATCACACCTGCCAGATGGGCAGACCAGCCAGCGCCTGCTATGATCACCTCTATGCCCCTCTCCATGGCTGTTTCAACATATTCCTTTGTCTGATAGGGGGTCCTGTGGGCAGATGTGATCTTTACCTCATAGGGTATATTAAGCTGCTTTAGCTGCTCCATACTGCCCCTCATGATTTCAGCATCCGATGTGCTTCCCATGACTACTGCAACAAGAGGTTTATCATTCACCATATATAATCTCCTTATATAAAAATCTATTTCGATACCAGGCACAAGGCACAGGGCGCAAGGTGCAGGGGATAAAAACGCTTTTTAACATTTATTTATCTATATTAAAACATTTTTTCAAGTATCAGGGGAAAGGGTTTTTATTTAAAAAATGGCTTAAAATCAAGTTTTAAACCTTTTTCAACAGACTTGTTGTTTTTTTATTTATAGCAGGAATATCCTGATATTTTAGCCCAGGCCTTATGCAACCTTATATTCAATCTTGACACAGTGCGTTTATTGCGACATTGTAGGGGCGAAAATTTTTTCGCCCCTGTAATACAAAAATTTACACCTGTTTACTTAATAAGTGATATTTATGTCCAAAAAAAAGAAAAAAAATGATGCCTTCAACCCGGCATTTGAATCCTTACAAAGGATTGTTAAAGAGGCCAAGTCAAAGGCGCCCATAAAAAAGATAGAAAAGATGCCTGAAAAACCTGTCATACATGATGAGGACTTTTTTATAAATGCCATGTCAGATGTGTCGCCTATCTCTGCCCCAAAGGGTGAAAAGGTAGCGCCTTCGGGCAAAACAAAAAAACCTGCCCACAAGGTATCTGATGGCGATGATGAGGTTATTGCCCATCTGCAGAGCCTTGTTGCAGGTTCCATTGATATGGATTTTACCTTCAGTGATGAATACATGGAGGGGGCGATCAGCGGCATAGGCAGGAACACCATGCGAAAACTAAAAAGAGGTGAGCTGCCTGTTCAGGCACATATAGACCTGCATGGTTTAACAAAAAAGGATGCGGAAGAGGCGGTCAGGAGATTCTTGATAACAAGCCATTACAGGGGATTAAGGTGTGTGCTGATTATCCATGGAAGGGGGCTAAATTCCCCTGACAGTATACCAGTGTTAAAGGAGAGGCTGCCAGTATGGCTGAACCGCGGCCCTGCAAGAAAGATAGTAATGGCCTTTTCATCTGCCCAGCCTTATGACGGCGGTACAGGTGCGATCTACGTACTTTTAAGAAAATGATATTAACCGCGAAAAACGCGAAACACACGAACAAAAGCGATTTATTGTTTTAAAAATATAAAACTTTTCGTGTATTTCGTGTATTTAGTGGTTAAATAATTTTTCTTTTTTCGCGTCGTTCGCGTGGTTCGCGGTTAAAACACTTCTCTTAATCCATACGTTTTTTAAAAAACCTTATTGCTCCCATAAATACCAGCACACCCAAAATAAAAAGCCCTATAAACTGCGGCCACAGTACATCCATACCCACCCCTTTTAAGAACACGCCCCTTATGATAACAAGGAAATACCTTAATGGGTTCAAGAGCGTCAGCAATTGTACAAATAGAGGCATATTCACTATGGGGAATATGAGCCCGCTCAGCATGAAAAATGGGAGTATGAAAAAGAATGTTGTCATCATGGCCTGCTGCTGGGTGCTTGAGATGGCAGAGATAAAAAGTCCGATGCCAAGGGTGCTCATCAGGAATAAAAGCACACCAAAAAAAAGAATAAACAGGCTCCCCTCTAAAGGCACCCTGAACCAGAACAGGGCAAGGACTATCACCATGATCATCTGCACAAATGAGATGACTGCATAGGGGATGGTCTTGCCTGCAATAAACTCCATTGGTTTAATGGGCGTAACAATAAGCTGCTCCATGGTGCCCGCCTCCTTTTCCCTGATAATGGCAAGGGATGTAAAGAGTAGTGAGATAAGCATGACCAGAAAGGCAACAATACCAGGGACAAAAAAGTAGTAACTATCCAGATTGGGGTTGTACCATGTCCTGGTTCGCACATCTATCCTGCCGTAACTCATATCCCTTAACAGGCGATCCCTGATCATCTTTTTATTGAACCCGTTTAAGAGCATACTTATATATGCCATCCTTGTGGCGGATATGTTGCTCATGCTGCCATCAACAAGTATCTGTATATCTGATGTATCTCCTTTTTTTATCTTCTCACTGAAATCGGGTCTTATCTTCAGGCAGACATGCACCTTTCTCTTTAGCAGGTATTCCTCCAGTTCATGATCATTCTCTGCAACATGTGTCACCCTGAATGTCCTGTTTCCATTGAACTCGTCAAGTAGCATCCTGCTTTCGCGGGTATGGGCCAGATCAAGCACCGCAATGGTGACATCCTTTACATCAGTGGAAACCACATATCCGAATATGATCACCTGCAATAAAGGGGCAACAAAAAGGAGGGGCCGGTTCTTTTTTTCCCTGAAGAGCTGTATAAATTCCTTTCTAATGAGTTCCCTGATACAGGTGAGATTCATTTACAACCCCTCTTTTTTGAGTTTTTTAAAGGTAAGAATAAAAAATACAAGGAACATCAGCATCAATATCAGGTAGTCTTTCCACAGGTAGGTTAGTCCTATATTCCTGAGATAGAGCCCATTAAGTATATCTATGAAATACCTGGCCGGTACTATGTATGATATTCTCCTAAGCATAAATGGCATGTTCTCGATAGGGAATACAAAGTCTGATAACATGAGGGCCGGAAGATATGATGTAAGAATGGCTATCTGGTTTGCAACAAGCTGGGACTTAACCGCTACGGATATAAAAAGCCCCATAGCAAGAGCAACCATAATGTATAATGTTGAGGCTATTAACATAAGTATGAAACTGCTTTTTATCACAACCCCGAAGAGTATCTGACCCATGAGCACAGAGACAAGTACGTTGGTAAAGGCAATGAAATAATATGGGATTGCCTTGCCCAGAAAAAACTCCTCTGCCTTTATGGGGAGTGACTTAATGGTCTCCATGGTGCCGTTCTCATATTCCCTTGCAATAACAAGAGAGGTGAGGATTACTCCCACAATCATGATTATAATGGCGATGATCCCCGGCACAATGAAATTGGTGCTCTCAAGCTCCTCGTTGAACCATATCCTGACCCTGCCGTTTACAGGCATATTAAGCCTCTCCATGCCTGTACGATTAAGAAAATCATTGAGGAGTGTGCTGTTATAATTTTCTATAAAGGATTCTATGTACCCCCTTGAAATGGTTGCATAGTTCGGGTCAGCGCCGTCCATTATGATCTGCACAGGGGAGTCATTCCCTGATTTTATCTTCTCTGAAAAATCAGGCGGAAAGACAATGGCTATTGTTGCGCTTCCTCTATCCAGGTATGAGGCAGCAGATGATACATCATCAGGATAACCCATAATATTGAAATATGGAGATGCATTGAGTTTAGAGAGAAGCTCCCTTGTTAAGGGCGACCTGTCATGATCCACAACCACCACACTTACATTATCCACATCCAGGCTCAGGGCATACCCGAACAGGAGGATAAGGAGCAAAGGCATAAGAAAGGCCATATAAAGGCTTCTAAAGTCCCTGATCAGGTGATAGAACTCCTTGCGTGCGATAGCTTTTATGTTTATTAAATTCAATTTTGATCCAGTTTATATTGAGAAAAAATTTCCTGTTGCATTACGTTTTAAGCTTTTCTCTTTTCTCTTTTCTCTTTTCAATTTTCTATTTGCTCTTTGCCCCTTGCGCCTTGAGCCTTGTGCCTTGTGCCTTTTTCTACTCCCTTTTCATAAGCCTTATAAAAACATCGTTCAGGTCTGCATCCTTTTTTTCCGGGCAGACATTCTTAATAACCTCAAGGGGCGCACCTGAAACCACTATTGTTCCATTATTGATCATCACTATACGTCCGCAGTTGAGCGCCTCGTTCATGTAATGTGTTGTTACAAATATGGTCATGCCCTTTTCTGAAAGGCCCTTTATGAAGGCCCAGAAATGCCTTCTTGTAACAGGGTCAACACCTGATGTTGGCTCATCAAGAAATATGATCTCTGGCCTGTGTATAAGCGCGCACCCAAGCGCCAGCCTCTGTCGCCATCCCTGGGGCAGGTCCCGTGTAAGCCTGTTACGCAGCTCTTTAAGGTCAGCCATCTCAAGCACCCATTCGGTCCGCTCCTGCCATATCGCCTGTGGCACACTGTAGACACCAAGGTAAAAGCGTATATTTTCAAACGGGGTCATGTCTTCATAAAGTGAAAACTTCTGGGACATATATCCTATGGAGTGTTTAATCCCTTCAGGGTTCCGAATGATATCATAACCTGCCACACTCCCCTCACCCGATGTGGGTGTTAGTATACCGCAGAGCATCCTTATGGTAGTGGATTTGCCAGCGCCATTTGGGCCAAGGAATCCAAAGATCTCCCCCTTTTTTACAGAAAAGGTGATATTCTTAACAGCCGTAAAGCTGCCGAACCTCTTTTCAAGGTCTTTCACTGTAACAATATCATGATTCATGTTAAGCTCGCATGGATTCATTTAAAAAGTATTTCTCCGTCTCCTCCCTGGCCCGCAATCCTGTCACGTCGAAGTCTTTGACGAAGACGGAAGCCTTGGCGTCGGTGGCCGTGCACTTGTATGGTTGAAGTGACAAGCTAAAATTGAACCGCAAAGACGCAAAGGACGCCAAGGAAAACAAAAATATTTATTGATAACATACTAAAAAGATTTTCTCCGTGTCCTCCCTGGCCCGCCATAGCCTTGGCGACGGCGGCCGTGTCCTCCGTGGTGAATACTATTTAAGTATTTCCACATCCTTTATTCTTTCTATCACCGCCTCTTCAAGATCTGGAAATCCCCGCTCAATGTTGACCGGGGTGTCAATCTCAAGTTTCCTTGCTTTGTGCATCAGGGCGATGCGATCGCATTTTTCCCCTTCATCCAGGTATGAGGTTGAAACCATTATGGTCATGCCCTGTTCCTTCATGCTGAAAAGTATATCCCAGAATTCCATCCTTGAAACAGGATCAACACCATTAGTGGGTTCATCCAAAATCAGGAGTTCCGGTTCATGCACAAGCACGCATGCAAGCCCCAGCTTCTGCTTCATGCCCCCTGAGAGTTTTCCTGCCAGCCTATCAAGGAAGGGCATCAGGTTTGAAAACCCGAGATATCGTTCTAGCCGCCTTTTTCTTTCTTCACCGAATATCCCGAAGATATCCATGAAGAATTCCATGTTTTCATTTACAGTAAGGTCATGGTAAAGACCGAACCGCTGGGGCATATAGCCCATTATCCCCTTTACCTCCATCCTGTTGTTAACAACATCAAGACCTTTTATGGATATTTGCCCTGAATCAGGGGGGATCATGGTGGCGGCCATCCTTAGCAGTGTGGATTTACCTGCCCCATCTGAGCCTACAAGCCCGAATATCTCACCCTTATTCACAGTGAGGGAAATATTATCCACCGCTGTGACTGTCCCGAACCTTTTTGTTACATCTTTTATTAACACAAATGACATAGTATCCAGTCTCTACCTGATCCATGCATCAGCAGGCATACCTGTTTTGAGTTCCCATTCAGGATTCGGGAGCTTCACCTTTACAAGGTAAACAAGCTTTACCCTCTCCTTATGGGTCTGTATTATCTTTGGTGTAAATTCGGCATCAGGTGAAATAAACGCAACCCTGCCTTTGTAGATTTTGTCAGGAAAGGTATCGACCTTTACATCCACATCCTGCCCGTGCTTTACCCTGCCAATAGACTTCTCATCAACATAGATTTTGAGGTCCACCATGGAAAGATCAGCCATAGATATAACCTCCCTTCCGCTTGAAACCACCTCACCCAGTTCAACATTCCTCCCTGTAATAACCCCGCTGAATGGTGCCTTGAGTATAGAATATGAGAGCTGTATCTCTGCGAGTTTGAGTGCTGCTTCATTTGCCTTTACCCTGGCGCTAGCTGCCTCCACCTGTTTTTCCAGGGCATTGATCTTTTCAAGGCTCTTGCTAGCCTGATTAAGCTTTGCCTCTCCCTCTTTAACCCCTGCCCTGGCCGCTTCAACGTTTTCCTTCCTGTAGCCCTCAACAAGTTGAGTATAATTCTCCTTTGCCTGCTCATAACCCCTTAATCTACTGTCATACAAAAGGGTGGCATTATCCAAATCCTTTTCCGAGATGATCTTATCCTTGAAAAGTGATTCAGCCCTCTCCTTGTCTCTTAAGGCAATCTGCATTGCTGTTTCAGCAGAGAGCATTGCCAGTCTCCCCTTTTCAACATCCTGTGGCCTGTATCCTGTTTCAAGCTCTTTCAGGTTTGCCTTAAGGGCATCAACTCCAGCCTCAGCCCTTTTTACATCAGAGGGTAAAACACTCTTTGCCACTTCAAGCTCTACTGTAATCTGTTCCATTTCCTTTACTGATGAGGCAAGGGAGGCCTTTGCCTGATCAAGCCTAGCCTCAAATTCAGCCGGATCAAGGCTCATTATCTCCTGCCCCTTTTCCACACGCGCCCCTTCATCAGCATAAATCGCCGAAATCCTTCCTGTTAACTGAAATGCAATGTCCGCCTCTCTTGCCTCTACGATTCCGGAATAGAGGAGGTCATCATCTCCACTCATGATCTTGCTAATAAAAACCATGAAGCTAACAATAAGGAACAGTATGGCAAAAATAATCAGCAGGCTTTTTTTATCTACTTTCATTTCATAATCTCCAGAGGTTTATTGTTTTCTCTCATGCCTTTATTGCCCTTAACACAAGCATCTCAACCTCATCCACCGCTTCTGAAACGGATTTATCATTTAATGACCTCGCCTGTTCCGGGAGCCTTGCGAAATACCTTTTCCTTACGGGTTCTGTTGTTCTGAAAAACATCATAAAACCTACGATCATCATGTGAAGTATTACCGGGTTTGTATTTATAAATACCCCCTTGCTCACACCCTCGGTTAAAATATTTGCAGGTATGGAGAGTATAATTGCAAAGTCCTCTGCAACACGTTCGCTGATGTTTCCTCCACCTGATGCCAGTTCCCGCATCATGATACCAGGCAGATATGGATGATCCGCTATTGTGCTGGCCAACCCCCTGATATACATCTTAAGCTTTTCCTCAGGGCTGGCATCGTTAGGGATATTACCCTTTATTGCTGCACCTATTTCGCCGAACAGGCTATGGATCACCTCTGTATAAAGGGCGAGCTTGTCGCCTATCCGGTAATAGATCATTGCCTTGTTCAGCCCTGCCCTTTTTGCTATCTCATCAACCCTTGCGCCAGAGTAACCCTCTTCTGCAAAGACCGACATGGCCGCCTCATGTATCCTGTGTACCGATTCATCCCGCTTTTCTTTTAGTTCCATACAATTGCGATCTCCGTGGTGAAATATATATTTAACTTTTTAGTTAATCTATTTAGTTTAACAATTTTGTCAAGTTTTTTTATTGATATCCCAGAATGGAGTTGATTCTATTTATAAAAACGAATATTTTGGTATCTCCAATGTTTTTTAAAAATGACTAACTTTGGTTTTTAACCGCAAAGACGCCAAGGGCGCTAAGATTATTAATGCTTTCTTAAAATACTGAAAACTTTCTTTGCGACCTCAGCGTCTTGAGTGAGCGTAGCAAACGAGCGGTTAAAATAATTTTTAAAATAAGGATAAAATATGAAATTAGGAATAATAGGGGCGCCCCAGTCTGGAAAATCTACTGTATTTTCAGCGCTTACCGGCGCAAGGGGTGACACTGATACCAGAGGTGGAAAAAAGGATAACAGGATAGCATCTGTAAAGGTTATGGATGAGAGGATAGATTTTTTAAGCGATATGTATAATCCCAAAAAGACCGCCTATGCCTCCGTTGAATACCTGCTTCCATCGGATACAGGCTCAGGGTCGGATAATGCCATATGGAGTCAGGCAAGGGTGTGTGATGCACTCATACATGTGGTGCGAAATTTCCCTGATTTTTCAGGGGTCAAGCCCAATTCTGAAAATGAATTCAAAAAGCTTGAAGAAGAGATGGTGCTCAATGACCTTGTTGTTGTTGAAAAGCGGCTTGAGAGGATAGATGCAGACCTTAAAAGGGGCAAAAAACCCGATGAAGAGGAGCACAGGCTGGTGCTTGCATGTAAAGAGCTTCTGGAAAAGTGCATACCCTTAAGGACAAACCCTGAGATTGCCGCATCACCCCTTTTAAAGGGTTTTACATTTTTATCAGCCAAGCCCGAACTTATAATCATTAATAATGATGATGACAATGAGGCCCTTCCTGAATGGGCAGGTAAAGATCCTGGCATCGCTATTCAGGCTATGAGGGGAAGGCTTGAGATGGAGATAGCGGCAATGAGCGAAGAGGATGCAGAGATATTCCGCGCCGAATACGCTATTAAGGAGTCTGCACTTGACAGGGTAATCAGGGAATCATACAGGATATTAAACCTTATCTCATTCTTTACAACAGGTGAGGACGAGGTAAAGGCATGGACAATAAAAAGAAATACCATTGCCCTTGAGGCCGCAGGTGAGATACACTCTGACATCCAGAAGGGTTTTATAAGGGCAGAGGTGCTTGCCTATGATGACCTCATAAAGTATGGCACTGTAAAGGATGCAAAGGCAGCCGGCAGGGTAAGGCTTGAAGGCAAGGAATATGTGGTTGCAGACGGGGATATTATTAATTACAGGTTTAACGTGTAAACGGTTTGCGGCATGAGGTTTTCGGTATACGGGAAAGCCAAATACCCAAGACCGAAAACCGTAGACCTGAAACCTGAAACCTGTTTGTATTAGCAATAACATTATTATACTTATAATTGAGAGAATAACATGAAGAAGATTAAAGTTGGTATTATCGGCGCTGGTGGTTACGGCGGATGCGGGGCAATAGAGATACTTAGTGAACATCCCAATGTTGAACTCTGTGCCCTTATGGCAAAACATGAAACAGGTAAACCCATAAGTGGTATTTACCCTCACCTTAAAGGGTTTTGTGACCTGATGGTTTATGAACCTGAAGACCCGAAATGCCCTGATGATTTTGATGTTGTATTCTACTCAACACCTGATGGGGTTGGGCAGAACAATGCAAAAAAGTGGCTGGACAAGGGGATAAAGGTGATCGACTACAGCGGCGATTTCAGGTTTGATAACCCTGACATATATAAAAGTTACGCCAGAAGGATAGGAAAGGCACAGGATCATGCCTCACCGGAACTCCTTTCAAAAACCGTATATGGTCTTGCTGAGCTGCATCGTGATGAGATAAAAAAGGCAAGTATTGTCGGCAACCCCGGCTGCTTTGCGGTAAGCTGCATACTTGGGTTAGCGCCAGCAATAAAGGCATCCCTCATAGATTTCAGCTCAATAATCTGTGATGCAAAGACAGGCGTTTCAGGGGCTGGTAAAACCCCCAAACCCACATTTCATTATCCTGCAAGGTATGATGCAATGAATGCATACAAGGTATCAGGGCATCAGCATGTGTTTGAGATAGAGAGGGAGCTGGGGATCATTGCAAATAAAGAGATAAAGATAACCTTTACACCGCATGTGGTGCCGCTTACAAGGGGCATACTCTCAACAATATATGGCAACCTGACAGGGTCAACGGATATAAACTATATCCTTGACGCATACCGAAATTTTTATAAGGGTTCCAGATTTGTGAGGGTATTCGGCCCTGAGACAGCCTTAACAAGCACGGATGTAAGGGGCAGCAATTTCTGCAACCTCTCAATAAATGTGGATGAGAGGACAGGTAAACTCATAGTGGTGAGCTACATCGATAACCTTATGAAAGGCCAGGCAGGAAGCGCTGTACAGAACATGAATATCATGTTCGGGCTGGATGAGACAACTGGACTCCTCAAAGTTGGGAGATTTCCGTAATAAAAACGGTTTACGGTTTTAGGTTTGCGGTTTAAGGTAAAAACCGAAGACCTTACACCTCAGACCGTAAACCGTAATCAAGCCTTGGCATTAACATTAATAACCAGCACTGCTATAAAAAAGGGGAAAATATATAAATGTTAATCGACAGCCATGCCCACCTTGACATGGAAGAATTTCATGAAGACCTTGAAGCTGTAATAGAGAGGGCTGTGGAAGGTGGTGTTGAAAGGATCATCACTATTGGGATAGACCTTGAAAGCTCCATTAAGGCCCTTGATATTGCAAGCCGCCACAGTTTTATCTATTCAACAGTAGGCTTCCATCCCCACGACGCCGACAAAGTCACAGACGCGAGGCTTCTGGAATTGCAAAGCATTGCAAAAGAAAAGAGGATAGTAGCATGGGGGGAGATAGGGCTTGATTTTTTTAGAAACCGCTCTCCTAAAGAAAAGCAGATAGAGGCATTCAAAAAGCAGCTTGATATTGCACATGACCTTGATCTTCCTGTGATCATCCATAACCGCGATGCAGATAAAGAGACAATAGAGATACTGAAGGCGCACCGAAACGGTATCCATAAAGGAGTTATACACTGCTTTTCAAGCGATTATGATACGGCCCTTATCTTTATTGATATGGGTTTTTATATCTCGATACCTGGGGTCGTAACATTTACCAATGCCGCCAAATTAAAGGATGTAGCAAAGCGTATCCCCCTTGACCGCATGCTTGTTGAAACAGACTGCCCATTTCTTGCACCAGTTCCAAAGAGGGGTAAACGCAATGAACCCCTGTATGTTACCTATACAGCAGGGATGATCGCAGACCTGCGTGGCATGCCATATGAAGAGATAGCAGCAATGACCACCCGTAACAGCAAGACACTCTATAAAATCGCCTGATAACCATGAGCTTTCCATATATCTCAATAAATAATCCGCTTATACTTGCATCTGCCTCACCAAGAAGAAAGGAGCTGCTGAAACAGGTAGGGATTCCATTCAAGGTGGTCGAAGGTGATATTGATGAAAATGGTGAAGATGGCACCCCTTATGAGATCTGCGAAAGGCTTGCTGAAAAAAAAGCCCTTTCCGTTTATAAAGCGTCGGGCAAAAACTGGGTACTTGGCGCTGACACCATTGTTGTTAAGGATGGCATAATCATGGGTAAACCGGAGAATGCCGAAGATGCCGCTAATATGTTACAGCGCTTGAGTGCTGGTGACCATGAGGTTATTACAGGGTACTCTATTATCAATCCTGATGGAGGCCTTGCAGTAACAGCGCATGTTACTACAACAGTCACCTTTAAAAGACTCACACCAGAAGAGATAAACTCCTACATAAAAACCAATGAACCCTTTGGCAAGGCGGGCGCATATGCAATCCAGGAGATAGGGGCATTTATGATAACAGGCATAAATGGCTCATACAGTAATGTTGTTGGGTTGCCGCTCTTTGAGGTAATAGATTCGCTTGTAAGGGCTAAGGCATTAGAGAGATTTCCATCTTTTTTCTTTCCTTAGCAGGTCACTATCGAGATATAAGCTGAGATCAAACAGAGGCAATTTTATTCAAAGAGCTGGAGTTTAAGTATGTCTTTCATGAGTTTAAAATGTTTATCAAAAGTATAAATGTTACAATGATTTTGCTTTGCATTTTGCGCAATTATCAAATCAGGAATACCAATCCCGTTTAGCCCGTTTTTTAAACATTGAAATTGGGACTCCATAATTTGATCCCAGTTAATTGATAGATCTAATTTGTTAATTTCAGATAATAATTCTATTATCTTTCGCTGGTTTTGTACTCTTAAAAATGGGACCAATTCGGCCAGTATAAGATCGTTAATAACAATGAGGTTTTCATCAAATAAGAAATCAAGCTTTTCAGAATTCTTTCCACTTCTGAAATATTCGATCCATATAGATGTGTCGACTAATACCGACATTTACGCCCTCTAATGGCGTTCATATCGATATCTAAATCTACTTTGCCCTTAAAATCTTTCAATCCTGAAATCTTTGACTTCCTAATTAATTCTTCTAAAGCTGTAATTATTACTTTGGTTTTTGTATTAATTTGAGCAGCTTTCATAGCCTCATCAATCAAATTTTCGGGCAAATCAAGTGTTGTTCTCATCATTAGCCTCCTCATTCGTTATGCATAAAAATATTATTTAATGCATACAATGTCAACATTATTGCCGAACCCTTACTCTTGTATTGCAAGAGCTATTCAGTGACCCTTTAGTAAACTTGCATAATATTCCTATTATTCCTTTTTGTCTGCCTTCCTTGCTATAATCCTGATAACCGAATCATTTTCACAGTAGCATTGACAAACAACCAGTAGATTTGATTTACGCCCAAACTCTCCCATTAACCATAAGAGGAATGTATGTAGATCAACCTGAAGGGCGCGGTGCCCGGTTTACATTTTAAATCCGCCTACATGGTGGTCACCCTTAGCAAATAGTGAAACAATATACTTGGATAAAACCACTAACAGCACTAAACATACGAAAAGATTCCTATATTTCTGAAAAATCAATCAAATATTTTTACTTCCTTACCAACATCACCTATTTTTGTAATCTGATAGAAAAAGCAGTAAATCATGAATCACAGTATACCTGTTAAATTTATACTCCAAGAAATCATATATAAAGGGCAACCAGGGGAATAATCATACTGGGTTTATCACTAGATGGGGTCGTTTGATACAGAGTCTGTTTCTATTGTGTCTATTGTCTCACCGGCAATATTTTCAATCAAATAAAATTTCACATTTTTGTTTTCAGTTTCAATGCGCATTACGGCAATATGAGTTCTAAAGCCGGCAGGAACTGATACAGGCTCATCAGTTTCCAGTCGCTTATTATATTTATTAAAAATCGGATGGCCCGATTTGGCTGCAAGATCGATAAATGACTTGTTTTCCGGTTTCATAAATACAAAAGATATTCCCAGAACAAGCAATGCAACTATGGCAAAAGCAGATGCCGGTTTAAATTTGGGAGTAGAGAATAGGCCCCTCTTTTTCTCAAGGTTTTCCAATTTTTCTCTTAAACCGTGTATGCCTCCCTCAGGAGGGGCAATATTATCAAACAGGTTTTCAAATCTAATATTATTCATAATTACACCTGACCATACAGTCTGTTAAACCTTTCTCTCATAATACTGATTGCCTTGTTTCTTCTTGAACCTACAGTTCCTGCCGGAATGCCAAGCGCTTTACCTGCTTCATCATAGGACATATCGGAAAATTCAGTTAAAAGCACTGTTTCCTTAAGCTTTGAAGGCAGCCCGTCAACCACCTTTTTAAGCAACAGCAATTCTTCCTTTTTTATAAGGCTGTTTGTATTTTTTACCTCAGGCTCTTTTAAATGACCATCCAATGATAAGAAGGTCAATATTCGTTTCCTCCTTAAAAAGCTCGAGGCCTTATTAATACAGATCTTATAGATAAGAGGCTTTACAGTGGCCATATCAATACGATCTCTGATCTTCCAGATTTTTACAAATGTCTCCTGAACAAGATCCTGTGCCTCTTCTTTATTCCACACATATCGAAAAACCACATTAAACAGCGGTTTTTCGAGTTCAATGTAAAGGCCTTCCAGATGACTCCTTGTCAATGTTGAAGGTTTTTCAGCCATTGACCGGTTTTATTTTTTAGTTTCAGCAGAAATTATGTAATATACGTCTACTTCTTCAACATGCTTTTCTTCATCTTTCAGAGGAAGAAAAATAGATACCCCGCGAAATTCCTGCCTCATTTGACCCAGTACGACCAACTCACCGCTTTTGATTGTAATCTTTGTACGAAGGCTGCTGTCTTGCATTAGAGAATATCTGTCTTTTTTTTGATTAATCCATTTGATAGTTGGTTCAACAATCACAGAACCATCATGATATGCATAAAGCATTTGGCTGATTGAAATATTGGCGCCAACAAGACTACTACCTGATCTCTGGCCCGATGAAGTCGTTGCAACATGATCAAGCAGTTTAAACTCCATAGGGCCCTGTTTGTTTTGAATTGTATCAAGGGCAGGTTTTATCGCCCCGAATTCATCCAGGTTTGAGGGGGCCTCCGATCTCCTGCCCGCAACCATCCAGTAATGAACTTCCGCTAAAGGCGTCGGGCCGGGATTATTCCTGCTTAGCCTTTCAATATACTCTTCCACTCCTGAATGAAAGCTTTCCGGGGCTGCAACCATTATCTGGCCGTCTGATGATATCTTTACCTTTCCGGCGGCCTGCTCGCCTTCTTTTACTGCCAGAAGCCCATATAAATCATTATAAATGTCTCTTTCTAAACCGATAGGGACCTTATATGTTTTTAAAACCAGAGAATCCTGAGCTTGTGACGTCTCGCTTTTCTGCTCATTACATCCCATAATAAAAACAATACACAAAACAGCAATCAATCCTGATAACGTGCTTATTTTACTTTTCATTTGTTAATCTCCCCTCATTAATGATTTGGTTTCATGACTGTTCATATTTTTTACTGCCTGTTTTTAATACTCCCGGGCAACCTATTTCTTCATTTTTTATTAAAAATATTTTAAATGAAGAAGTGTGAAAGAGATAAGATTATAAATCAATCAAATATTTTACTATTTTACCAACACCACCTGTTTACAACCAACTGGTAGTGAAAGCCTCAGGCGCAATATATATGAAATAAAGACCTTTCTTGAATAGAAGATAAAACAGGATATTGACATCCTATAGTCTCTTCTCTATATTCCCGCCATTAACAAAAAATAACAAGGCCAATAAAACATCACTATGAGTTCAACTACCAAAAGCCAGATTTCCAGGATGGTGGCTAAAATTAGGCAGCTTCACAGCCAGGGTGAACCTCTTAACCTGACAGCTGCAAAACGCCGCTTTCCTGACCTGGTTGAATCTGCATTTGCGGTTAAACCCTTTCTTGGCTGGCGAAAACTGCTGATTGCAACAGGGATCGACTACAAAGATATTGAGCGGGAATACCTTGATCACGTTGTCTGCAAAATCTGTGGCAAAAAATTCAGTATCCTTACCGGACACCTTATGGGAACACACTCCATAACGCCTGAGGAATATCGTAAGGAGTATCCCGGCGCCGAACTGATGTCTGAAACCCTTCGCATTGCACGAAGAGGAGTTAAACAAAAACCGATTAACCTTAAAACCACCCTGCCTCACTGGGAAGAACTCTGGACACCTGAATACCTTCTCGACCGCATTGAAGACTATCGTGAGCGTGGAGGTCCGATCAACTTTTATTCAATACAGGCCCATGACAGATCTACTACCGATGCTGCAATTCGTTTCTATGGAAGCTGGGACGCTGCTATAGCAAGGCTTGGAATCAATCCGGATGAGAACCGGAAGCAGGTTCCCTGCATCAGACTTTCCGATGAAGATGTGATAAACAGCCTGAAGAATCGCCAAAAAAAAGGTTTGCCTTTAAATGACCATGCAATTTATACATCGGATCTCCGGCTTTACAATGCTGCACGCCGAAAGTTTGGCTCATATCCAAAGGCGCTTAAGGCCGCTGGTATTGATCCCAAAAAAGTATCACTGAGAAACCAGTATACTGATGAAGAGTTGAACAAGGTTATAAAAGCAGCACACAGGATTAGCAAATTGACCGGTGAAGCGCGCCTGGAAGCCCTCCGAAAATTTAAGCAACGATACCGATCCATAGTTATCGTAAAATATAAAAACTGGAAAAACTTTGCCATTAAAGTCGGGTTGAACCCGGAAAAGTTATCTTTGTACGAACAGGAAGAAGATCTGATAATAGCCATCAAAAAGCTCCCTTCCAACATGACTGCGGGCAGGCTATTCAATGAAAATAGATTTCTCTATGGTAAGATATGGTACAGGTTTGGTCCGGTATCCACTGTCCTTAAAAAATACCATAAGATTAATCATGTTCTGAGGAAGAGCGGAAAAAATAAAAATGAAGGCTTTTAAATAAGACGCCGCTAAAAATGTGCATCATGCACATGAGATTGTGCATTTACTCAAAACTATTTTCCCTAACAAATCCTCTACCTAAATCGTTTCATGTAGATTAAACAGTCAGAAAACTTGCTATTACTGGATAACTTTTGCTTTTATCTTTTAAAAGTATATGTTTTTCCTCTGTGGCATGATGTTTGTAATCAAAAACAGGCTATAGCGGTTTCGGCTGAAGGCTGTTAGAAAAAACCTAATAGTCTTCAGTCTCAACCGCTCCAGACTGCTTCAAAAAAAGGAGAAAACAATGCGAGATCATAAAAAACTCAAGGCTTTTCAACTTGCAGATGAGGTTGTGTTAAGCATTTACAAGTTAACAAGGTTATCCCCCAAAGAAGAACTATTTGGCCTGACATCCCAAATGAGACGTGCTGCTACCCAAAAGACTTTATTATTTCTATTATGAATTCCATTACTATTCTCTTTAATTGCTAACATATTATTGACCGGCATAGTATCAGGGTATTAAATGCTACTATATTCAGACATTTTTTTCATTTTGATACTGCTTGAAATGCTCCTACGCATTGTAACATTTCATGCTGCCTTATCATCAATAATCCGAAATATAAAATTAACCGGAAGTATGAATGGGAAACTGCCGGTAAAGCTCAATTTAAATCTTTTTGTTAAGGCTGTTTTTAAGGCCCAGTTATTATTCAAAAAGCTATAATGTATGGCAACAGGTTTGGGGTAAGGTGTTTTAAAAGTTTCAACCCCAATTGATAATTTGAGGACCCCTATTCTCATATTTATTTGATCAAGATTGGGCATCCCACAATAGGTGAACAGCATCAGAAACTGGTAGTGGAAGAAGAACCCTCCTTTAAAGGAGGGTTCTTCTTCCATATAGATTAACCTATTTTACAGCCTTTTTAAGGGTCTCAACCATATCGGTCTTTTCCCAGTTGAACTCGGGAAGCTCCCTGCCAAAGTGCCCGTAGTTGCTTGTCTTGCGATATATCGGTCTTAAGAGGTCAAGCTTTTCTATAATAGCAGCAGGTCTCAGGTCAAACTCCTTCTGAACTATCTTTGTTAATTCAGCGCTTGGTAAAACGCCTGTACTGTATGCGCCTACCAGAACTGATACAGGCTCTGCCCTTCCAATGGTATAGGCAATCTGAATCTCGCATTTTTCAGCAAGCCCTGCTGCAACTATATTCTTGGCGATATAGCGGCACATGTAGGAGGCGCTTCTATCCACCTTGGATGGGTCCTTGCCTGAAAATGCCCCTCCGCCGTGGTACCCAAATCCGCCGTATGTATCCATTATTATCTTCCTGCCGGTAAGCCCGCAGTCACCCAATGGACCGCCGACAACAAACCTGCCGGTTGTGTTGATAAAAAACTGTGTCTCCTTTGTAATCATTTCCACGGGGATAATCTTTTTGATCACCTCTTCAACTATGGCCTGCCTCAGGGTATCATAATCCACATCCGGGTCATGTTGGGCAGCAATAACTACTGTATGAACACTCACGGGCTTACCATCAACATACTGGATTGTCACCTGGGTCTTCCCGTCCGGCCTGAGCCAGGGAAGCTTGCCTGATTTGCGCACATGAGTAAGCCTCTGGGCCAGGTTATGTGCAAGATAAATGGGCATGGGCATAAGTACAGGTGTCTCTTTGCATGCAAACCCAAACATAAGCCCCTGGTCGCCAGCTCCCTGCTCCTTAAAGAGCCCCTTTCCATCTACACCCTGAGCTATATCAGGGCTCTGCTTGTCTATGGATGACAACACAGCGCATGTCTCACAGTCAAATCCCATTGCAGAGCCTGTATAACCTATACTCTTGATGGTATCCCTTACCACATCCGGCAGATCAACATATGCATTTGTGGTTATCTCGCCAGCGATCATGGCCATACCTGTGGTTACCAGGGTCTCACAGGCCACCCTTGAATACTTATCCTGTTCAAGCATCTTGTCCAGAATATGATCCGATATCTGATCCGCAACCTTGTCAGGATGCCCTTCAGTAACTGATTCCGATGTAAATAAAAAATTTGCCTTTTTCATCAGAAACTCCTTTCTTTATTTAAATATAACAACATTTATTAACCGATATTTATCAGGCAGTTATCAATAAGCCTTGTACTACCTACCTTAACAGCCAGTGCAAGCAGGCTTTGTTTCTTAAGAACACTAATATCCTCTAAGGTATCAGGGTCGCATATATTTATATAATCTATATTTGTAAAGGGAAATGATAGTATCAATTCACTGATTGATGCAATGATGTTTTTGCTCTCCCTCTCACCCTCTCCAGCGAGTCTATTGGCCATATCCATCGCCTTTTTAAGGCTCAATGCTGACTTTCTTTCTTCCGGGTTTAGATATTTGTTTCTGGAACTCATTGCCAGGCCATCAGGCTCCCTGACTGTAGGCACACCGATTATCTCAATATCCATGTTAAGGTCTTTTACCATGCGCCTGATTACTGCTAACTGCTGATAATCCTTCTGACCGAACACGGCCATATGGGGCTTTATGATATTAAAGAGCTTGGCAACCACTGTTGTTACACCTTCAAAATGGCCGGGCCGGGATCTGCCGCACAGATGCCTTGTAATATTATCTACCCTGACCACACTCTGAAAACCCGCAGGGTACATCTCATTCACAGGGGGCATAAAAACCATATCCACCCCTTCACCCTTTGCCTTTTTCAAATCCCCCTCTGTATCTCTGGGGTATTTTTCAAAATCTTCATTAGGCCCGAACTGAGTCGGATTCACAAACAGGCTCATAACAACAAAATCAGAGCGTTTTCTCACCTGCCTGATCAGCTCAAGATGCCCCTCATGCAAAAAGCCCAGTGTCGGGAAAAGCCCTATCTTTTTTCCTGAAAGCCTTATCCCCTCTGACCTTGCCTGCATCTCTTGTGCTGACTCTATGATTTCTATTATTGATTCTATTCCCATAACCTACTTTCTCGAACTTGCAGGCACATAATACTGCACCCCGGATTTTATTTTATTTATTTCATTAACAAGGTCTTCAAAGTCCTCTTTGACATTTACAAAATCTATCTCAGATGCATTGATAACGAGCAGGGGAGAATCAGTATAATGGAAAAAATAATCATTAAACAGCCTGTTGACCTTATCCAGGTATTTCACATTAATAGAGCGCTCATAATCCCTGTTTCTTTTCTTTATACGTTCAACAAGCACCTCTGTTTTGGCCTGTAAAAAAACAACCAGATCAGGCGGTTTTATATTCTTTTTAAGTATCTGATACATCTGGTCATACAGGTAATACTCACTCTCATCAAGGTTGGCCTTTGCGTATATCCTGTCTTTATCAAACATAAAGTCGGTAAATACCGGCCTTTTAATAGGATCAAGTTTATCAAGTTCAAGGGAATGCTGATAACGCCTCATCAGAAAAAACATCTGTATCTGAAACCTGTAGTGTTTCGGATTTTTGTAAAATTTGCTTAAGTATGGGTTATCCTCAGTATGTTCCAGGAGCTCCTGGCCATTCATATGCTGGGCCAGTTTTTTAACAAAACTGCTCTTTCCAACACCAAGAGGCCCCTCTATTACAATATGATTATTAATGGCTGTTCCCTTTTTAAAAAAGCTAAGTTTAAATATACGTCAGAACATGAAGAAAGACGAAATCAATTAACATTGACAGCACAATTTGTCAAGGAACCTTAACCCCCAAAACTATCTATTTAACAGGGTTTATAATTCATTCTACCATGAAGCTGGAAATCGCTTGACATGGCAGCTAATTCCAACTATTACGCTTTCAAATTCCCTGATATCAGAGATAATTTATTAGGCATTAATGCCATAAGGACATTTAGTTTATGACTGAAAACTTGGCAAAATGGTACGCTGTTCACACAAGAAGCAGGTTTGAACAGAAGGTATATGACGGTATTTTCGGTAAATCCATTGAGGTGTTTCTGCCCAGGATACAGGTAATGAGCAGGAGGACAGACAGGGTAAAAAAGATAATGGTGCCCCTGATCCCCGGTTATGTGTTTGTAAACAGCGCGCTTGCGCCTGATGAACACATAAACATCCTTAAAACGCCCGGCGTGGTGCAACTGGTAGGTTTCAAGGGAAAGCCCGTGCCTGCAAATGATGAAGAGATCCAATCTTTGATGATATTGAACGGCACTGACCGGACAGTCCAGAACAGAGAATTCATGAAGACTGGTGACAGGATCAAGATCGTGAGCGGCCCATTAAAAAACCTCACGGGCTTTTACCTGCATCATAAGGGACAGAACGATAAGGTTGTCGTATCTGTTGAGCTGATAAACAGATCCATGGAAATAGCCATTGAAGACTGGGCGCTTGAAAGGATTGAGTAACCTTTACCTCTTATTGCGGCCCTATTCCTTTATGCTCTCCAGCCGGGCCTGGAGCTTTTCAGCCTTATCCACCATTCCCAGCACCTCGTTGCATTTAACCATGTTCTCCAGTATGCCTGCGAGCTGAGGATGATCCTTTCCAAGAAGGGCCTCTGCAATCTGTAATGACCGCTCATAAAGCGCCTCTGCCTTCTCATACTTTCCCTGGTTGATATATAGCAGCGCTATATTATTTAAAGATGCAGAGACATAGGGGTGCTCCTCACCATATGTTTTTATTGCCACCTGCAAGGCCTCTTCAGCCACCTTTATGGCCTCTTCGGTCTTACCCTGTTTATAGAGTGTTGCAAGCCTTGCATTGAGCTTGTTGTATAGTTCTTCCTGCGCAACAGCTACCAGGCTAAAAGAAGTTACCAGGATCACTATTAATGCGATTTTTAATAATGCTCTCATATCTGTCTCCTCCTTTTTATCAAGAAGTTATCAGGTTAAAGGCTATGATGTTTTAGTGATCAGTTACCCGTGTTACAATTTTAAAAATCACAGTTTACATAACAAACCTGTAAAAAGGGCAGGTTGAATCCGGATGAATCGAGAATGGAGGCAAATATTTCTTTAACAGGAGAAAAATACTATTTTCAGTTTGAATTGTGTTAACGCCCCTGAATTTTTGTTCATTATAGACCAGCCCTGTAATTTTGTGAAGTTTTTATTTTCAATGATGGGAGTTTAAACAAATATCGGGGTAGAGTCATTATTCCTCTTCCCCGATATGCTAAAGCTTAAGACTATCGTCTTATAAGCAGAGGTTTAAATCTATTAATATATAATTAAATACATCTCTTATTTTTCCTGCTATTTAGCCTGTCATGGAACAGCTTCAATATCCATGGCGACAGCAAAATCAGCATTGTAATTAAGCACAGCCCATGCGGTTTTTGTTTTTGGGTCAATCCCATAGGTGCCCAGGCCATATTCGGGCCGGTATTTTCCAAAGATGAATTTCTTTTTTCCCCCGAAATTTTCATCAACCGCATTAACCCATTTCCCATCAGCAAAGGTTGCAATCGAGGTCTTGCCCTTTTTAAGTGAATAGCCATCGCCTGCTTCAAAAGAAATGGACAGGACATAGATATCTGTCCTGTTATTCATCCCCAATTCAGACATCCCCCATATGGAAAGGATATCGCTTTTGAGTAAATTATTATCAGGGTTTTTTACCCAGCCTGTCTCAACCGCCTTTGTCAACCCACGTTTATTGGCATCAACAGATGCGCTGTTATTGAATCCATAAAGTATCCTGGCGCTTGTTTTATCAAAACTGTCACTTACAACATTATATGACTCACCCTGTTCAATCTGGAACTCCCTGCCATTAAGGCTGTACCCAAAGCTCTCTTTTTTAACAAAATGAAACTCCGGCGCTACGCCCTTTGGATACTCCGGATTATTTTCTCCGAATGGAAAACTTTTGCCTGACTGAAAATTCCCCCTTGAATCAGCATAATAATCTGCTGACATCCTCGGCCCGTCTACCGTATAGATATAATACCCTATGTTATTTCCTTCCTGTGATAAAGATACTTCACGCCCTTTTTGATTATACCACTGATCCGGTACTGTAACATTACCCTGCCTGTCTTTTTTAGGAAAGGGGATAGGTGAAGGAGAATAAAATTTAGTGCTCAATCCTGCGGCTATTATCTCCTGTATCTGTGCATTGCCATCCGGGCTTTTTAATATTGACCTGTGATGTATGTGGTCATGGGCCCCCAGGTATAATTCAACCCCGTTTTTATCCAGACTTGTAAAAAAGGCGTTTTGCCCTTCAGGATTATGGTCCATTCCATAAGATTCCTGCCCTAAAGTGGTGTTCGGATTAAAGGGAGAATCCGTATGGTTCTGGCCCATTGGAGCGCGATGGGCTAAAATAATGGCATGGGTGGTATTGCGTCCGGTTTTATCAAGTCTCTCTGTTATCCATTCCTGCTGTGAAGGTATGGGATAGTTTTTGCACTCCTTTGCCCAGTATGGATATTTAATACCATTTATCTCCCTCTCGGTTGTCTCACATTTAATATCTTCTGTGTCCAGGATAACAAATCTGATATTGCCTCCATCCGGGCCATAGTCAAAGGAGTAGCTTAACCCTTGAAGCTCATTGCTGTATTTTCCATCCAGTGTTACAGGGCTTGAAAGATTATATGCCCCATACATCTCCTTTTGTGTCTGCGGAAAATTTTCAAGCATGGCCTTTATTTCTGCCTCAACAGGGGCATAATTATATAGCCAGCCATATGACTCATGGTTTCCCCTTACCGGAAACAGGCCAATACCTGCATCATATAATGGTTTTGCGAATTCCGCTCTTGTTGCCATTGCCCCTGGTTTGGCCCTGTCAGACAGGTCTCCAAGTGCAATGACAAGTTTTACTTTATGTTTGATGAATTCATCATTTACCTGCCTGATCATGGCCCCTGATACAAAATTGGGGTTTGCAGCATCTTCTGCAATCGTCCACTGAGTATCGCCATGCACACCAAATGACCATGCATCTGTTGACTGGTATCGTCCCCCGCCCTCAGCATGGGCAAATGGAGAGAAAAAAGGCTGAAATAAAACAGATGCGGCTAGCAGTAAGGTCACAAGTATTATTTGAGCAAATTTAACAGTATTGTTGATTGGTTTAATGTATCCTGTCATCTATATCACATCCACCTAATTCGAAAGCAATCTAAGATTTATGACCCTTTTTTTACCCGTATTATCAACCAGTATTATCTTTTCCAGTTCCGGAAATTTCTGCTGAATAAAATCCAGGTACATCCTCTGCTTTGTTATCTCTTTTGCCTTGCTGTACTCATTGAGTTGCTGTTTAAAACGGTCTGCATCTCCCTGTGCATGACTTATCACCTGTGTTCTGTAACCCCATGCCTCCTCTGTTATCTGCATGGCCATGCCTTTTGTCTTTGGGATATTCTGGTTTCTATAGGATTCCGCATTGTTTATCAGTTCTCTTTTCTGAATCTGCGCATTGATAACCCGCTCAAAATAATCCCTTACCGCCTTAATGGGTGAAACATCCTTTATCTCTATATCATTGATACCGAGCCCGCTGTTTAGTGAATCAAGATTTTCCTGGATCTCTTTTTTCAGATATACCTCAACACTTTTTTTACCAACTGTGAGGATGTCATCAACTGTTTTTCCTGCAAGGCTGTTGATAACCGCTGCGCAGGCGGTATGTTTTAAAAAATCCTCACTGCTGTTAATGTTAAAGAGGTATTTGACAGGATCAACAATATTATACCTGATAACAAAATCGATAAAGACAATATTATTATCACCTGTAATACAGTATATAGACAGCCCGGTTATATCCCGAAATTCATTTTTTTCATCACTGGCTTGCTTAAGAGAAAAGTCTATTATATCCATTGAATGGGTTGTTTTTACCGGGACCTTTGTTACAGTATCTATTGGCCACGGCAGCCTGTAATGACCGCCAGGTTCCACCTTGCCATCTATCACCTTCCCGAATCTCTGAATAACGCCCAGCTCACTTTCTGATACCTTATATATTCCTGATAAGAGATATATAATTGCCAACCCGGCCAGGATTACAGAGACAAAATATTTTATAAGAGAGGATGCAGTATCTTTTAGATGATGTCTTATTGTCTTACTCATTTTACTGCTTCCCTATTGCCCGGTTTTTGATTTCAGATCTTTTGCATTGAGGTATTCAAACAAATCAGAGTCTGTTGATAAAACCAGTGTAGTATTTTTATCCAGTATCTGCGAATAGACCTGGAGTGATTTTACAAATTTGAAAAACTCAGGGTCTTCCTTGTATGCGTCAGCATATATCCTCAGAGCCTCTTTATCCCCTTCACCCTTTATCTCTTCTGCCTCTTTGTATGCGGCGGCCAGAAGCTCTTTTACCTCCCTGTCGGTGTTTGCCCTGATTTTTGTGGCCTCCTCTTCTCCTTCTGCCGTATATTTAACAGCCTCTTTTGTCCTCTCAGCCTTCATCCTCTGATAAACCGCATTACTGACCACTGACGGGTAGATTATTTTTTTAAGGCCAACCTGGATGATCTCAATACCGTATCTGGAGGTGGTTCTTGCATTGGCCTCCTTTGTCAATCTCTCATAAATCTCCTGGAGCTTTACATTTCCAGGAGTGGTATTGATAATTTTATCAAGCTCGTAATCGCTTAGAATTATTCCAAGCTGTGAATTAACAAGGTCCCCAAGCTTCAATTTGGCATTCTCAACATTGTTGAGCGCCTGGAAAAAGGTCTCAGGGTTATCAAGTTTCCATGCTATGTAGCATGTTACAATAATAGGGTTTTTGTCTTTTAATAACAGTTGCAGTGTCTGCGCTTCAAAACAATTGATTTTGCTGTCAAATATGTTTACCTTCTGCCAGGGCAATTTGGCATGGATTCCGGCTGTATCCACACTTTTAATGGCCCTGCCCCACTGGGTGATTATTACATTTGTGCCTTCATTGACTGTAAACAGTATCCCATACAGTGACAAAACGATAATGACTAAAACTGATAAGATGAGGAGAATTTTTTTCATACTATTTGGCCCCTTTACTCTTCCATTTCCCATCCGGATATTGATGGACTGTTTCCCATTTTCAGTAATAAACCCGGCTCACCAACCGCAGGGTCTATTATTATCTTTTTATTATCTCTGGAGGTCTTTACTATATGATCAAAATACATTATTTGCCTTATTACTGACCTCTCTTTTTTATAGGATTCAAGTTTTGACTGATAACTGACAACCGCACCTTTAGATTTTAATATTTCCTCATTAACATAGGCCTTTGCATTACTTACATTGCTGTAGGCTTCGCCCCGTGATGAGGGTATCATGCTGTTCTGGTATTCAAGCGCTTTGTTAATCGTTTCTTCCTTTATCTGATATGATGCAATTACCCTTTCAAATTCAACTGATATTTTTATTGGCGGATGAATATCCTTTATATTTATGCTGATAATCTCAATACCTGCATCTAACTCATTGAGTTGTTTTTGCAGCGACTCGCTGATTAGCAGTTCAATTTCCTTCCTGCTGGTAATTGCAATCTCATAAAATGCCTTGGAGGTAAAGATACCCTGCAGTGCTTTATAGGCAATATCTTCAAGCAGGGCTTCCGGGTTCGAAATATTATAACGGAATTTATACAGGTTATTTACCTTATAATGAACAATTATATACGGGTTAAAAAAGTTATTATCTCCTGAGATAAAATGTATCTCCTCACCATGTTCCATTCCCCATACCAGGGGTCTTTTTATTTCTTTGGAGACATTCCCAAGATAAAGCTCTCTTATACTGCTGGTTTTTACTTTTATTACAGTATCAACCGGTCGGGGAAACTTGAAATGCAACCCTGGTTGAAGCGGCTCTTTACTGAGGGGTTTCCCGAACCTTTCAACAATAGCCTTCTCATCCATCTGCACCTGAAATCCCATATCGTACAAAATGGTAAATAAGACCAGTGCAATCAGGGTATATCCTGAAAATTTCAAAAATCTGATCGATTGAACAACAAGTCTTGTTTTTAAAAAATCTATACTATACCTGTTATCTATCCACCTGATGAACTTGAGATATATCTCCTTTTCAAGTGCCCGGTTCAAGATCTCAAGGAACCTGTATTGCATCCTGAACTCTTTATTTTTGTTATAAAAATGTATGATGATATTAATTATTATCTCTATCCCAAAGGATAGTATGAAAAGTGCGATAGCAAGACTGACCCATTTATCTATATTGAATCTGAAATAATAAAGGATAAGAGATACGCCGGTTAAAGAGGAGCATACCATATCCCCTTTTGAGTGAAGGCCATCTGATATCAATGCAGCCGAGTTTTCGGATTTCCCGACCTCTGAAAGAAATTTGAACAGGAAATATGACCCCAGAGAAAGGATCAGGAAAATAATACCTGTTAACAATGGTTTCTGTATAATAATTACTTTGGTTGAAAAAATATTTATGATCAGTGATACTGAAATAAATGTAAGAAAAATTCCTATTAATAAAGATGTCGTAACTTCAATATTTTTTCCAAAAGAATTTTTAATAAATTGTCTAATAGTGTTAGGAGTACCAATGACTTGGACTTTATTTCCCTGGTCAGATTGGTCCAGTTCCTTTTTTATAATAGAGGAGCTTCTCCATAATGCAAAAAGGACCAATACAGATGTTGTAATATCACTAAAACTGTGCCATGCCTCGGAAAGTACCGCTATACTGCCTGACAGGTAATAAAATATGAACTTCAGTATTGTCAGACTGAGGGTAATTGATATTGCTATAAGCGATGTCCTGATTTTTTTGTTCATAATCCTGAACCATTATTTTTTCTTTATACATTAATTGCAGGGGTTTTCAAGGGTATAAAATGTTTTTATATTTTACCCTTATTGTTTGTACTCCTTTTCTATTTTCAAGAAAAGGTCTTCCCTGATTACCTCAATATTTGGACCCTGAATAAACATGCGATATAGGCGATTGTCCTGATCCACCCAGAGAAGTATTTTCATCTCATTTTCAACCTCAATTTCATAATTTCTTATTTTCAATTCTTTATTATCATGGTCGGGGAGTATGGTATTCGAAGGAGTAACCATGATTTTGACGATAGAGGCTGTAGGGAAAAGATAGGTCTGAATATCCTGGTCTCCCCTCTTTTTTTCATCATATTTGTGGATCCAGTAATCAATAGTATGATATAAAGTTAAGCTGAGCATAGGAATACCAGGCTCAAAAGGCATCTCCTTTACCTCTACTCCTTCCTCTTTTTTATCTCTACTTATGATCTTTCCATCCTCTACTCTTATTTCAATGGATGAGCCAGTGTCGGAATCATATATATAGGAGGAAGGGAACAACTGATCTTTTGGGATTACCATTTTTGTCTTGATTATTCTTTGCTTTTTATTCTTTGCATTTGGCCCGCTATCAAGTACCTGCTCAGCAATACATGTCCGGTTGCCATTTTTATCTGTTTTTTCATTAACAACCTCTGTGCCTACCTTTTTTCTGTTCATTAATATTATATAGGTCTGAGAATAGTCCTGCGGACTACCGCATGAAGCCAAAAATAAAAGGATAAAAATCAGGATAAATTTTCTAAGCATCATTTCTCCACATAAAAATAAAACCGGGGGCTTAGCCGATACCTCAATTATAAAATATCGGGGAAGCCCCCTTCATGGTAAATATTTTAGTATTAAACCTTTTACATCCATGTTTTTAAAAACATGGATGTAAAAACACTTACTTTTTAAACTGAACAGTATTTATTCCACCAGCAACAGCAAAGTCGGCATTGTAATTCAAAACCGCCCAGGCTGTTTTTGTTTTTGGATCAATACCATACGTACCAAGTCCATATTTAGAATTATACGGTCCAAGTACAAACCTCTTTTTGCCGCCGAAATTTTCATTAACGGCATTCTTCCATTTCCCATCTACATATGTGGCAATACCTATATTACCATTACCAAGAAGTGTCATTAAATTAAAATCAAATTTCATAGATAGCACATATTGATCTGTTTTATCTGCCTCTCCTATTTCTGACATACCCCAGATTGAAAAGATATCGCTCTTTAGATCATTCTTGACAACATTTTTATACCATTTATGCCAGAATCTATTCCATGGGCTTTTTTTCCAGTAACGATTCCAGAAATGTTTCCTATGTGGCGTCGTTTGATCATCCGGGTCTGCAACCCATCCGGTATTTACCACCTTTGTGAGTGCACGTGGGGCGCTTACTACAATATCATCACTTGGGTCATCAGGTGTGCTATTATCATCAACTTTATAAGGTGTTTCATCTGTTGTTGTGCTGTTATTAGTCCCGGCAATGATTTTTGCTTTTGTTGCTCCAAAGGTATCTTCGATAACAGTATATGAAGCACCCTGGGGGATAACAAACTGTTTTCCGTTGTTACTGTACCCAAATGATTCTTTTTTTATAAAGTCAAGGTCAGGCATTATAAGTGAACCCGTTCCATCAGGGTAAAGTTCACCATTACTACCCCCCTCAAAATTACCGGTTGCATCCGCATAATAGTCGACATTTACACGCGGCCCATCAATTGTGTAAATGTAATAACCAACATTATAAAGATCCTGTGCAATCTGCGTCTCACGCTGTTTGGTGTTGCTGAAACTGTCAAGGCTGTTGGGGCCATAAAATTTGGTACTGCCTGCCATATGGATGATCTGCTGAACCTCATTAAGACCATCAGGGCTTTTTACGATGGCACGGTTATGCAGATGGTCATGACCAGAGAGCATATATCTAACGCCATTTTCTGCCAGATTGGCGTAGAAGACATTCTGTGTAGGAGTTTTAGAGGCAGGGCTGCTGCCAAAAAAACCGTCTGCATGGTTTGTACCCATGAGGCCTCTGTGCGACAATACAAAGGCATGCTCTGTTCCACGGGTGTTTTTATCAAGTTGTGCGCTTATCCACTCCTGCTGCATACCTGGCCAGATTTCAGTACCGGCAATATCATATTTTACTTTGGCTAAATAGGTTTCAAATGGATAATCTTTTTCAAAACCATAAAAATTTGTAGATGGCGACCCAGTACTAGATATACGGAAATATGCCCCTTCAGGGATTGAACCACCCGGTACATCTGCTGTTGCCTTATATACAACCCATCCCAGATAGTACCATGCTTCACCATATTGAGGCACATATTGCTGGGCTGCAGAGTCTTTATCTACTTCACTTATGCTAAATTTTGTCGCTTCAACATCAACAATAACGAATCTGGCGTTATTGCCTTCATCACCGTAATCAAAAGAGTAGCTCAACCCCTTTAATATATCATCAGTAGATGATGGCCAGCTAAAGTTTGTTGCACCAAAGGTATTTGAAATATTCTGGGTCTGAGGAAATGCGGCTTTATAGCCAGGAACATTCACAACCCATTCAGGATCACGTCCATAAAGGTAACCATATGTTTCATGATTACCACGCAAGGGAAAGAACCCTATCCCAGCGTCAAATAATGGCTGAGCTGCTGCTGCACGGGCTGCCATACCTGCATCACCGGCCCTGTCAGTTATGTCACCCACCTGAATAACAAACTTGACGCCATTATCGATGAATTCATCTTCGATTGCGCTGGCAAGAGCTGCACTCACATATTCCGGGTTTGCTCCTTCCGGATCTTCATCCACTGTCCATTGCGTATCTGCCATAACACCGAATGACCATGGATCGACCTCGTACCTGCCACCACCAGCAGCAAAGGAAACTGAGGTAAAAACCAGTGAAAAAATCAGGCCAATAAGGGCTGACTTTAAGGCTATTCCCCATTTGTTATTGTTATTAAAAACCTGTTTTGACATACTATCCCTCCTCTTAAATTTGTTTTTTGTTGTTACACTGTTAATGGAATCACACCGGTCTGATTGCCAATCTACTTTAATACCTCCACCTCCTTATTCCTTATTTCAGCCCGTATCTTTCATCCCTGAAAGATATTTTCCCTCATAATGTGATTCCGCCTGTCCATAACCCAAACATACAATCGCCAAAGCTTAAACTACATTGCTTAATTATTTTAAGAGAAACTCATTTTTATTTGCATGAAGTGTGCCCTGATTGTAACCCATTGATAATATGGAATTTGTTTAAATTTACAAGTATGAAGTCTCAATATTTTTATCAATATGTTGAGACTTACTCAATATGTTGAGTGACCGGAAATATGGGGGTTTTTACCAGCAATGAGTTTTTTCATTTTAGAAACTGGATTACCCGGTCAAGCCGGGTAATGACGGGGGAGAGGATTACCCGATTCAACCTTCTGGGGTAATGGGTTTGATACGCCGTTCCATCATCCATAGCAGTAGCTACTGCAGGCGCCCATAACAACCATATCCGGCTAATCTTTCGGTAAAATACAAACGAAAACATAGCCGATATTAGCGGATCAATTGACATAACAGACTCAATACAAAACCATCGGATTAGACTAACAGATCATGCTGATGAACTGGTATATATTAGTGTTTGGGCGCATAATGTAAAAAATCAATGGTCAGTTCTAATAACTGTATACAGGCCAGATCCGGATCGATGGATCAATTACCGGAAAAGGAGAGAAAAATAATGTTACCCTTTGAAAAATGTCCAATTTATGGAGGCGAACTTAAAAATAAGGTTGTCGAAAAAATTTTACATGGCGGGAGTCATACAGCCATTTTAAAGGTAAATGCAGAAGTCTGTCTCCATTGCGGAGAACGATTATATACTGAAGATGTTGTAAGATTATTTGAGAACATCAGGCGTAAATAAAAAAACAAGATCTCATTGGGTTTGATCCTTCAGGGCAGACATTTACAGTTGATAAAGAATGGCTTAACAAGCAAATAGAGCAGATGGTTGAACACACTGGTTAATTTGTGAAGTTAAGTCTCCATAAAAAAAGGAAAACGAAAAGGTTTGCCAATTAAAAAATGCAGGTTGCGATTCTTGCATGCCTCTGGGAGGCATTCCATAACTATTTTGTTTTTTTGTGGTCAAGGCGTTTACCTGTACAACAGAAAATTATATTTGGATAGTTTTATACATTTTATTGTGTGGGGTGAAAATCCAATACTGTTGACTTAAGGAAAACAAACAGGCATTTCGGCTTAATCGTCATCCCCGCGAAGGCGGGGATCCATTTTATGTATTTTAAAAAAAATAGATTCCCTCCTTCGCGGGAATGACATGCTATAAATCTTAATTCAATAACATTAGGTGTAAAACCCCACGGTACCTCACAGCAATACTAAAAAACATTTGACATTACCCATCATTTGTTATCTTCTCTACCCCATTAATTTGAGACTGGAATTAATTTTAATCAACATTGGTTAATCGTACCTGAGTAGGCGTATTGGCATCAAGTTAAGATAAATACATTTTTAAAATGAGTTAGATGCTTTTCGTAGGGATTTATTCCTGACCTTTTCAGGCAGGTCCCTAGTATTGGGGTCTATGAATATCCTGTCATTTATTAAAAAAGAAAGGTGAGCGACTACCTGCAAAAGGGGTTGCATCAACATATAGTTTTTATGATAGAAAAAAACAAATCAGAAACCACTCAACTGACACAGGACAACCCAAAACAGCTTTCAGGGTTTATGATAATGGTGTTTGTGGCATTGATCGCCTCTTTTCCGCCTTTATCAACAGACCTTTATCTCCCGGCTTTACCCACAATGAGCGAACAGCTTAACTGCTCTGTATGGTGGGTTAATCTTTCAATAAGCATATTTTTTATATTTGTGAGTACAAGCTCATTTATATGGGGCCCGCTGTCGGATAAATACGGGCGCAAGAGGATGCTGCTTATCGGGGTTCCTTTGTTTATCATATCAAGCATATTCTGCATGTTCAGTCAGGACGTATATCAGTTGGTTATTGCGAGAATCTTTCAGGCGATCGGCGCAGGGGCATCAATGGCTGTCAACCTTGCGATTGTTAAGGATGTTTTTCCGGGCAAAAAAAGGGAGAGCACCCTTGCAATGGCTGCTGTGTTAAATGGGATGATCCCTGTTATTGCCCCCTCAATAGGATCTCTTATTATCAGGTTTTCATCATGGCGCGGGATATTTGGCCTGCTCACTATAATCGGTATACTGGTCTTTATATTTACCCTGTTCCTCAAAGAGACAAACGGGGAATATTCAACTGACAGCACATTTAAAACAACACTCAGGCTCTTTGTCGTATTAAAAAATCCTCATTTTTACAGGCTCCTGATAGTCTTTTCCATAGTATCTATACCCCTGCTTGCATTTATAGGGGTCTCATCCTTTATCTTTGTACAGCACTTTGGTTTAAGCGCCGAGGCATACAGCATTTACTTCGGGTCCATTGCGGCATTCTATATAATAGGGGGGCCACTATATCTTTTCCTCAGGAGATACTTCAGGCCTCTCCCCATTATTACTGCAAGTTACCTGGGGTCAATCTTAAGCGGAATTTTGATACTTACATTAGGAGAAAAGAGCCCCATGCTGTTTGCCATATCGGTGGCGCTCGGCTATTTATGCGTAAGCGTAGGCAGGCCGCCATCAAACAGCCTGCTACTTGAGCAGCAGGACAAGGATACAGGCTCTGCCTCTTCACTTATACAGGCAGTTTTTGTGCTCACAGGCGCATTCGGGATGATGTTCATCTCCATTGACTGGAGTAACCGCATCATGGTGATAGGTATAATGAATGTACTTCTCAGCCTGTTTGGATTTATCCTGTGGCAGTACACAAAGACAAGGTGCCGCATACCAAAGCATTTTTGAGAAAGGGTTCAAGGGGTCTGGGAGTAAAATATCATACACTTTTGTAGTAGGGGCACGAGGCATCGTGCCCCTACAGTTATACCTGATAAACACGTTATTTTTTCATTATGGAATATGAATGCCATAAAAAAGGTGGTGCATAAAGCACCACCCTACGAAAAACATAAGAAAATGCAGGTGTAATTATATAGTTACAATCATTCCACCCTTATCAAAAAAAAGCTTTTAAAATTCAATGGAAAGATCAATGTGATCACCATGTTTTAGCTGCGACAGGCCCCCAAGCCCCACTATCACATATGATTTCATATCCTACCCTGCTTCAAGCTCCTTTATCAGTGCATCTTTTATTTCGGAAATTCGCGGTTCATCCTCGATTTTCTGCCCATCAAAATCAATTACATAAAATATATCTGCGCTCTGGTCTCCCTTATTACCTATCTTGGCAATCCTGATGTCAAGATGCAGGTCAAAGAGTGTCCTGGTAATAATATATAATAAGCCGATCCTGTCAGTTGAGAAGACCTCAACAAGCGTAAAAAAGTCCGACGATGCGTTGTCTATATTAACCTCAGTGGGTTTGGCCGGTTTGTGAATGATCCCTGCTACAGGGGCCGCCTTCTCCAGTAACCTTCCGGTCAGGGAAAGCCTGCCGCCAATTTTCATTGCAAAGTCCCTGTTTATTCTGCTCCACGTCTCCTCCGGGTTTATCTCATCAAGTGGTTTTGTTACATAAAAGATGTCAACCGCGGTTCCATCCTGCCATGTATAGATATTAGCGTTCAGGATATTGATATTGTTAAGGGCCATAATACCTGCAATATCTGAAAAAAGGCCGGGCCTGTCCTTTGCCACAAAACACACCTCCCAGTATCCGCCAAAACTGTTTTCACGGAACTCAAATACAAAGGGGCTCTCCTCTTTTAATAGCCTGGATTTAAGCTCCTTTACTATCTCAATATGATGGACGATCTCCGCTGCAGGGGTGTTGAGCTTATACCTCTGCGGCATGGTCTCAAAGTAATAATCAAAGTCAGTTGGTGTAAGAGCGCCTGTAGTAAGTCTTTTTATCTGCCTCTTAAGCCTGTCGATCTTCTGGGATGCATCAGGCGTGGCGAGCTCACCTCTTTCAAGGATATGGAGCACCTTGAAATAGAGCTCCTTTATAAGATTTGCGGTCCATTCATTCCAAACCGATGGGCCTGTGGCCTTTGAATCCGCCCAGGTGAGCAATAAGAGCAATTTGAGCCTCTCTGTTGTGCCTATTCTCCTTGCACTCTGAATAATTATCTTTTCATCGTTCAGATCACGACGGCTTGCTGTCTCTGCAAGAAAAAGATGATTTTCCACAAGAAAGATGATATCTTCTGCAGGTTCACCGGGGTAATTTATCCTCTCAAGTATGCCTCTTGTAATCCTTGCTCCTCTTTTTGAATGCCCCTTACCTGTCTTTCCTATGTCATGAAATAGTGTCGCCAGCAGAAGCGCCTCTCTGTTTTTAATATCGTTAAAGGCATCAATAAGAAGCATATCCTTTTCCCTTGATATGTTTTTTATAAATGAGACCGCTTCAAGTATATGCCTTCCAACCGGATAAATATGGTAGGCATCAAACTGTACCCTGCCCCTTACCCTGCCAAATTCAGGGATGTAACTGTCCAAAAATCCCGTGTCAAACATCTGATCCAGTATGGTAACAGTGTAGGGGCCGTTCAGGATATTCAGGAAACCTTTGAATATCTTTTCAGAACTCCGGAACCTGTCATCTATCAGGGAAAGAAATTCACGGGTAAATCTTCTTGCATCTATTGTCAGGATAACGCCGTATTTGCTGCTTACCTCAAATATCCTCATCAGGATTGAGGGATCTTCAAGTATGACCTTTGCTGAATTATAGGCTATTTCGTCCTGGTGCAGGTGTAGTCCGTGCCTGATATCTTCAAGCTCTACATGTATCTTTCTCGGGGTCCTTTTGACCGCATGACCATAAAGAAAAGAGCGGTGAAGGATTTTGATGCTTTCCATTGAAGAGTGGAGCTCTTCAAGAAACTGTTCAACAGCCTGTGTTTTCCCATCCTTTTTATAACCCAGCCTTTTTGCTATCTCCTCCTGAAAGGTAAAACCCATCCTGTCATTTTTTCTACTTGAGATATAATGCAAATGATTTCTTGCAGTTGAAATGAAATGGACAACCCTTGTTAGCTCGTCATATTCCTGGTATGAAAGCTTGCCAAGTTGTTCAAGCTCTTTTAAATTACCTGTATTAAACAGGGATTTTGCCATCCATAAAATATGATTGTAGTCCCTTAACCCACCTATGCCCTCCTTAAGATTAGGTTCAAGCAGGTGACTAGCATCCCCGAAGTTTACCATTCTAATGGCGTTCCTGTCCTGGAGCCACCTGATAAATTTATCCGACTCTTTACCTGTAACCTTTTTCTGAAGAAGTTCCACCATATTTAGGTAGAGAGGTGAATCCCCGCATATAAACCTTGCATCCATAAGCGAGGTAAGCACTTCATAATCGCTGTGGCCTAGCCTGATACAGTCTTTTATGCTCCTTACACCGTAACCAAGTTCAAGCCCCAGGTCCCAGAGGGGGTAAAACAGCTCCCCGGTTAAAGCCTTGGCATCGGCAGGAATCTTTTTTCCGAAAAGAATCAGGATATCGATATCCGAGTACATGCATAATTCTCTTCTGCCGTACCCTCCAACTGCAACAAGCGCCAGGGGCACCTTTTTTTTAAAGAGCCCCTGGCCTGTATTGCTCTCCTGAAGCGATAACCTGAAATAATCATCTATAATTTCAGAGTATCTTTCCTGAAAACCATCCTTTACAGTTCCGTTTGAAAATTCGGTAAAAAGGGCATCTCTGGATTCCCTCAGGTTAATATATGCAGCCCTTGTTCCTGAGTGGGCTAGAGATGCAGGTTTTGAAAAATCAGGCGTTTCAGCCAGGGTTTTTACTGACATGATTTCCTGCTTTACTAGATGGCGCTTTTGCCTTTCTCACCGGTTCTTATTCGAATCACCTCATCAACAGGGAGAATAAAGATTTTGCCATCGCCTATCTGGCCGGTCGTGGCTTTTTCAAGAATTACCTTAACTGCCTCATTAACCAGTTCGGTCTCCATTACAACTTCAAGCTTTATCTTTGGCACAAAATCAACCTGATATTCTGCGCCTCTGTATATCTCCTTGTGGCCCCTCTGTCGGCCAAAGCCCTTTACCTCACTCACTGTAAGCCCTTTAATCCCGATCGCAGAGAGCCCCTCTTTTACATCATCCAGCTTAAAAGACTTAATGATTACTTCCAGTTTTTTCATTTAACCGCCTCCTTTTCTTGATAGTGGCCTGAATTTTTCATGAGATTACACCTATCATCTGTTTTTCGGCAAGCATAATTTACCTCTAATTATAACCGGTTTCATTATGCAGGCTGATATCAAGCCCTCTTTCTTCATCTTCAGAGCTAACCCTTAATCCGATAATCAGGTCCACAACCTTCAGGATTATAAAGGTCATTACAAAAGAGAATGCCATTGTACCTATAACTGATACAAACTGAATCCAGAGCTGCCCCGGGTTTCCGAAAAAAAGACCGTTTGCCCCATCCGGATTTATTGCTGTGCTGGCAAAGAGTCCTGTTGCAAGCGCGCCCCATATGCCGCCGAGGCCATGAATACCGACAACATCAAGTGAATCGTCATAACCCAGTTTGCCCTTCATCATTACGCCGCAGAAACAAAGTGCACCTGCCACAAGACCGATAACTATTGCTGCTACTGGCCCGACAAACCCGCAGGCCGGTGTAATGGCAACAAGCCCTGCAACCGCGCCGCTGGCAGCGCCCAGTGTGGTAGGTTTGCCGCTGTGTATCCATTCTGCAAACATCCATGAAAGCGCTGCAACAGCCGCTGATATATGGGTTACCACAAAGGCGTTTGCGGCAAGGCCATTAGCAGAAAGGGCACTGCCCGCATTGAATCCAAACCACCCGAACCAGAGAATTGCTGCCCCGGTTATCGCCATGGGCAGATTATGGGGGATATAGGGAGTTGTTCCGAACCCCTTTCGTTTACCCAGCACAAGGGCTGCAACTAATGCTGCTGAGCCCGAACTTATGTGTACAACTGTTCCACCGGCAAAATCAAGCGCACCCATCTCGCCCATCCAGCCGCCTCCCCATGCCCAGTGGCAAAGAGGGTTATAGACCAGCACCGCCCATATCAGCGAGAAAAGCAGAAAGGCGCTGAATTTAATACGTTCAGCAAAGGCGCCTGTAATAAGGGCCGGCGTGATAACTGCAAACATGCATTGAAATATCATAAATGCCATATGAGGCACAGTTGTTCCATAGCTTTCACTTGGCTCCATGCCTACTCCTTTAAGCGCAAACCAGTCCAGGTTCCCAATTATGCCGCCCATATCCGGGCCAAATGACATTGAATACCCGATAAGCACCCACTCCAGGGTAATGATACAAAGCAGTATAAAACTCTGCATTATGGTCCCAAGTACATTCTTATTTCTTACAAGACCTCCATAAAAAAGCGCCAGCCCGGGGGTCATAAACATAACCAGGGCTGCTGATAATAGAACAAATACGGTATCTCCTGCGTTCATAGTGTTATCTCCTTCCTCTCCTTTAGAAGTTTAATTTCTGCTATTAATCTAAAGCAATGGGTGTGCCATGCACTAGGAAATTAAAATACAGTAATAAAACAAGATGTTACGCAATGACAAACCTTTTTGTAGCTAGATACAATAATACAAATATGTATTTTCAATGTTATTTTTGAACAAAATTGTTCTTTAAGCATGAATTATCCTTATCAGTACCAGTCTTTTCGCTGTAAATATAAAAATATGGGGCTCATATTCTTGACACTAATATGATGCTCAAATATATTAGCGCAACTTAAAAATCAGGAGGGCATATGCCAAAAATCAAGGATATAAAGAAGGTAATGATTATCAGTTCCGGGCCAATAATAATTGGACAGGCCTGTGAATTTGACTATTCAGGCACCCAGGCCTGTAAGGCGCTCAGAAAACTTGGATATGAGATAGTTCTGGCCAACTCCAACCCGGCCACCATTATGACTGATCCGGGTATGGCAGAGGCAACATATATTGAACCGCTTAATGTAAACGTTATGAAAGAGATAATTGAAAAGGAGAGACCTGATGCCCTTCTCCCCAATCTGGGGGGGCAGACAGGCTTGAACCTCTCTTCAGAACTGGCTGAAGCAGGCATATTGGCTGAATACGGGGTAAAGGTAATAGGCGTTGACCTTGAGGCAATAAAAAAGGGCGAAGACAGGATCGAGTTTAAGAAAACAATGGAAAGCCTTGGCATAGAGATGCCAAAGAGCAAACCAGCCTACACGATTGAAGAGGCGGAAAAGATTGCCGAAGAGCTGGGCTACCCGGTTGTTATCCGACCGGCCTATACAATGGGCGGCACCGGAGGCGGGCTTGTCTATAATATTGAAGAGCTCAGGGCCGTTGCATCAAGAGGTATATCCGCAAGCATGGTCGGGCAGATACTGATTGAGGAATCTGTTTTAGGCTGGGAAGAGCTTGAACTTGAGGTGGTGCGTGATGCCAAAAACCAGATGATTACTGTCTGCTTTATAGAAAATGTTGACGCAATGGGGGTTCATACGGGTGATTCCTACTGCACTGCGCCTATGCTCACCATTGATAAGGAGCTACAGAAAAGACTCCAGAAACATGCATACGATATTGTTGAGGCTATAAACGTTATTGGCGGCACAAACGTACAGTTTGCTCATGATCCTAAAACAGGGAGGATTGTTGTTATAGAGATAAACCCGAGGACATCAAGGTCTTCAGCGCTTGCATCAAAGGCAACAGGATTTCCTATTGCCCTTGTATCAGCCCTCCTGGCTGGCGGCATGACCCTGGATGAAATGCCCTACTGGAAGGAAGGCACACTGGAGAAGTACACACCCTGGGGCGATTATGTTGTGGTTAAATTCTCCCGCTGGGCCTTTGAAAAATTTGAAGGGGCAGTCGATAAACTGGGCACCCAGATGCGCGCGGTCGGCGAGGTTATGAGTATAGGCAAGAATTATAAAGAGGCATTTCAGAAGGCCATCCGCTCACTTGAAAACGGCAGGCATGGGCTCGGTTTCGCCAAAAATTTTAATAAAAAGACGCTTGATGAACTGATGGATATGCTTTCCGAGCCATCAAGCGAGAGACAGTTCATCATGTACGAGGCCATAAGAAAAGGGGCATCGGTTTCTGAGCTCAATAAAAAGACCCATATCAAGACATGGTTTATTGAACAGATGAAGGAGCTGGTTGATCTTGAGAACATAATACTGGAATACTGCGGAAAGGAATTGCCTGATGATCTTTTGATCAGAGCCAAAAAGGATGGATTCGCTGATAAATACCTCGCAAAGATTTTACAGGTGCCGGAAAAAGATATCAGAGAAAAACGTATTAAGCTCGGCCTTGTGGAGGCATGGGAGCCGGTTCCTGTGAGCGGCGTGGAGGATGCAGCCTACTACTATTCCACCTATAATGCCCCTGACAAGGTGTCTGTGAGCAGCAGCCGAAAGATCATGGTGCTAGGAGGAGGCCCCAACAGGATCGGGCAGGGGATAGAGTTTGATTACTGCTGCGTTCATGCGGCCTTTGCCATAAGGGATGAGGGGCTTGAGTCCATAATGGTCAACTGTAATCCTGAAACCGTATCCACAGATTATGACACCTCCAATAAGCTCTATTTTGAGCCTCTTACTGTTGAAGATGTATTAAGCATCTATGAAAAGGAAAAGCCTGAAGGGGTTATAGTGCAGTTCGGCGGACAGACCCCTCTTAACCTTGCATCAGAGCTTGAAAAGGCCGGTGTAAAGATAATAGGCACATCCCCCGATGCGATTGACCTCGCTGAAGACCGTGACCGTTTCAGGAATATCATGAAAAAACTCGGAATACCTCAGCCTGAGTCAGGCATGGCAGTCAATCTGGATGATGCTCTGGCAATAGCTGCAACAATAGGATACCCTCTTATGGTGAGGCCATCATATGTGCTAGGGGGCAGGGCAATGGAGGTGATACATGATGAAGAGATGCTGAGGCGTTATGTGAATGCTGCGGTTGATGTAACCCCTGAAAGGCCCATACTGATAGATAAATTTCTTGAAAATGCAATTGAGGCTGAGGCCGATGCAATAGCTGATGGAAAAGATGCCTTTGTGCCTGCGGTAATGGAACATATAGAGCTTGCAGGGATACATTCAGGGGATTCCGCCTGTGTAATCCCACCGGTCAGCATACCTGCCAAGCATGTTGAGACCATATATGAATATACAAAAAAGATAGCTATAGAGCTCAATGTTGTGGGGCTCATGAATATCCAGTATGCCATAGCTAATGATACTGTGTATATACTTGAGGCAAACCCGAGGGCATCAAGGACAGTGCCCCTTGTATCAAAGGTGTGCAATATCCAGATGGCCCGCATGGCAACACAGATAATGCTTGGTAAAAAGATTAAAGACCTTGATATAAAACCGAGGAATATCCCCCATTATGGCGTAAAGGAGTCAGTGTTCCCCTTTAATATGTTCCCTGAGGTTGACCCCATACTCGGCCCTGAGATGCGCTCAACAGGTGAGGTGCTTGGGCTTGCTGACTCATTCGGCCTTGCCTATTACAAGGCCCAGGAGGCTACCCAGCTTGTTCTTCCATCAAGCGGGACAGTGCTTTTAACAGTAACTGAGGATGACAGGCCCGCGGTGCTTGAGGTGGCAAGGCAGTTCAGGGCACTTGATTTTAAACTTAAGGCTACTAATGGGACGTGCAGATTCCTTAATGAAAACGGCATAGAGGCAGAACCAATATTCAAGATGCACGAAGGGAGGCCCAATATTGTTGATGGCATTAAAAACAATGAGATCGCCCTTGTTATCAACACGCCATCAGGCAAACTTAGCAAGCATGATGATTCTTATATCAGAAAGGCAGCTATCAAATACAAGGTACCCTATATTACAACCCTTGCAGCAGGTATTGCAGCGGCAAGAGGGATAGCGGCATTCCGCAAAGGACACGGAATTGTTAAGTCCCTTCAGAGTTATCACAGCGATATAAAATAAAAAGGGAGATTACCTTATGGATGGCATAGTAGGGATATACGGGCCTCATGACAGAGAGCTTGTAAATAAGGCATTTTTAGCAACAGGCGCCTGCCAGCACAGGGGAAAGGCCAGCACAGGGATCGCTGTAGGAAGTGGTAAAGGCATCTATATACATAAAGACCTTGGAAGGATTGCCGAGGTTATTGACAGCAGGCTCGTTAAGATATTTCAGGATCTTTCACCTCAGGCAGTAATAGGCAATATCGGTTACACAAAAAACGCTGTAGCTGAAAAGGTAAACGTGGAGCCAGTTGAGATAGTTCCCTATTCAGCCTCAGATTACCAGGTTGTAATTACAATGGACGGCTACCTCACGGGAGAAGAGGAGCTTATTGAGGAACTCTCAGGGGAGTATAACTTCCATACCAGTAATATTACAGAGGTCGTCGGCGCCCTGCTCCATAAGTATATAAGCGAGGAGGGGATCAGCTTTACGGCAGGCGAAAGGCTCTCTGAAAAACTTGAAGGGAGGGCCACATTTGCCCTTGCTGCCCTTGTATATGACGGAAAAGAGACCCACCTGATCACCCTTAATGACACCAAAGCCTTTGAGCCCTTCTGCTACGGGATCATGGACAACACCTTTATTGCGAGTTCCGAGTCCTGTTCACACCGAAGGCTTGGCGGCGCCATACAGAAAGAATATGATGGCGCTGAGATGTCCATCTGCAACTCATCAGGCATTGAAACAAGGCGGGTTAGAGCAAAACAGATGACCCCTGACGTGTTTCAGGCAGTCTACTTCGGGAATGTTGCCTCCCTTTTCAGGGGAAAGGAGATATTCCAGATAAGACGTGAGTTAGGTCTCAAGCTTGCTGAATATTATAAAAATACAAGCGCAGATATTGTTATACCTAACCCTGAATCAGGGTGGGGGGTATCTGTGGGTCTTGCTGAAGGGCTTAAAAAGAACCTTTATCCTGCCCTTATCAAACTTCCCCAGGCTGTCCGCACCTTTCAGGAGGGAACAGGCCAGACACGCACTAAAGAGGTAGGGCTTAAGTTTGGCGGCATAGATTCCATACTTGGTAACAGACGCATTGCAATGGGTGATGACAGTATTGTAAGGGGGAGCGTATCAGAGGGCGGTTCTGTATGGGTCGTATATAATGCAGGCGCAAAATATATTGAGTTCTGGATATCATACGGCGCAATGTTCTTCCCCTCATTCAAAGAGTGGCACAGGGGAATAAAGTGTCTGAATGAACTTGCAGCCCAGAGGGCATTCAGGAACGATAACCCCTATGATAAATCCCTTGATGAGATAAACAGGGCAATCGCAAAGCTCGTGGGTGTTGATGAAGTAAGGTACAACACCCTTGAAGGAATCAAGGCTGTTACAGGAGATGGCTCATTCCAGGCCCTTGACGCAAGTTATCCCATATCTGAAAAATACTGGCCGGACTTTATCAAGGCAGAGGTTGAAAGATTTAAGAAATATCGATAATTAAAAGATCATTGCAGCCAAAAACAATGCTATCTGTCAAACACCTTATGATTAACCACGGAGGACACGGAGATCACGGAGAATTTTTCCTTTAAGCTTTTACTCCGTGTTCTCCGAACTCTTGTATGGTTGAAGTGACAGACTAAAATTGAACCGCAAAGACGCAAAGGGCGCTAAGAGAAACAAAAATTATTTATTGATAATATATTAAAAAGATTTTCTCCGTGCTCTCCGTGTACTCCGTGGTGAAAACAGGCTTTTGTATTTACGCCAATGTATAGTTTTTTGCCCTGCCTGTTTTCATGTATACAGTTAACCCTTCTTCTTTGGCGGCGGGCCAAAGACCTTTAGATTGGCAGGTCCACCCCAGTCAAATGTAGTCAAGTCAAAATCAGGCACCCGCACCTCGCGATCGAGATTAGGCCCCAGATAGAGGGCATGAAAGAGCACCGGCTTATTTATTTTCCGGAAATTAAGAGGGGCATGCTGCATGCCTTTCGGGATAAAGACCACGGTTGTCGAGGTTATGGTATGTTTTTCCATCTCCTCACCCATCCAGAGGTCTATCTCCGCATCATAGCTCTTGCAAAGGTCAGGCAGGTCTGCGCCAAGAAAAATCAAAAATTCATCATATTTATGGATATGGGGTGTTTCCCAGCAGACAGGCTCCTTGAACACCTGCCATCCTATTGTGGCGGTAGCCCCAGGTAATGCCGAGGCCCCTCTGAAATATGTCTGTGGGCTCGCTATTTCAGGAAACATGGGGAGGCTGTTAAGACCAACGAAATCATTTGCCCTTGGAGGTTCACCCTTGTCTGAGAGGAAATATTTACCATAAATTGTCCCGTCTGCTGACGGGGTATTGGCCGGGGCTGCTGCCATCACTTCGCCCTGGTCCGGCATCAGGTATTTCTGGAGTGAATTTGCAAGCGCAAGGCCTCCAGCACCTACAATTAGTTTTTTAAAAAAGCTTCTTCGTGATGTGCTGTTTTGCATGGTACTCTCATTACTCATAAATTTATCTCCTTTTTGTTACATGTTAATTTCAGGGAAGTGAGGATAACCCTTTCTATATAATAAATTATTCAATTAAAACAACATTTTTTAAATAATTTACCCTTTCAATCCACAGTTGACTTGTCTTTTTACTTTGCCTATGGTTTCTCTTTGCATAGTTCTCCTTCTCATTATATAAACATCCTGAATTAAAGGGTTTGACCCGGGGAGAATATTGGATATAGAGATGAAAATGACTGTTAAAAAGCTGAAAGGGAATGATTTTTATGATGCCCCATGATCAAACAAAAAATGTCCTGATTATTGGAGGTGGTGTGGCAGGCATGTCTGCCGCAAAGAGGCTTGCAGGCCATTCTGTAAATGTACACCTTGTCGAAAGGTCAGATTATCCTGGCGGCCATGCCTCAAAATGGGCATGCATGGCCACTCTTCAATGCCAGTACTGCGGCGCCTGCTTAAGCCATGACCTCATCCGCGAAACAGAAGAGCTCAAAAATATTACCCTGTATAAAGGGTGCATGGTGGATTCCATAAAAAACCTTGAGGGGTCTTACCGGGTACATATTAATGGCGGCATTGATAAAGAGTTTTTTGTGGATGCAATATGCCTTGCCACAGGCTTTACCCCGTTTGACCCTGGCAGTTTGAGTTGCTTTGAATACCGGACAAAGGGTGTAATAACCACGGCAGAGCTTGGCAGGATTATAAAAGATGAAACCCTCATAGAGGCAGTACATAATAAACCTTCACCATCCATTGCATTTATCCAGTGTATCGGGTCAAGAAACCGCGAACTCGGGTCTGATTACTGCTCACAGGTCTGCTGTAAAACATCTGTGCGGTTTGCAAACAAGATAACCAGCATGATCCCTGATGCATCTGTTACGATCTTTCATATGGACCTCCAGACCTGCGGGAAGATGTTCCGCTCACAGGTAACAGACCTAAGCAAGGGAGTTAATTTCATACAGGGTATCCCTGGTAAAATATTGCCTGTTGAAAATGACCGGCTCAGATTATTCCGGGAAGATAGAGATACAGGTGCGAGGCAGGCCTCTGATTTTGATATGGTTGTGCTGGCCATCGGCATGCAGCCGGGTGACACCCCGGAGCAGGCATTGAACCTGGGCCTTGAGCTGGACATATGGGGTTTTATCTCTCAGGATAGACCCGACAGCAGAGAAAGAATCTATTCAGCAGGGGCTGTCAAAGGCCCTGTGGATATTATATCAGCCATAGAGCAGGGTATCACTGCCGCACACGATTGTCTTAAGGATATGGGTGTCACACCGGTAGATTCAGGCAGGCCAATTGCAGTGCTTGGTGGAGGAGATGAAGGACGTATCGTCGCAAAAGCACTGAAGGGTTCAGGCCACACGATTTGCCTCTTTGAAAAAGGTAATAACCTGCCTGCCCCTGATGGGGTTACCCTGTTCCCTGAAAGTAACATAAAGGAGATATCAGGGGTTGCAGGTAATTTTATCATTATGGCTGAATCAGATAACTCACCTGTTCAAATCAGGGTGTCGGCAATTGTTGTTGCAACCGGGGCTGATATAAAAAGGCTTTCAGATGAAAAGGGGATATTTGCAAGCGGGCAGGTTATTTCTCTTGATACTTTCAGGCAAAGGGCTCTCAGTGAAATCACAAATAGCTGTAAAAATATTGTTTTCTGGCTGGATCATGCAGCCCCTGAAACTAAAGCAAACAGCAGGGATGTGCTTTTATGCGCCATTGAGGTGAAAGATGCAGGGGCAAATGTCACAATCATGATGGAAAAGATGCTGGTGCATGATATTGACGGGCAGATGCTTTATGACTCCGCACGCCACAAAGGCATCAAGTTTTTACGCGCCCAGACCCCATCAGATATTCTCGTAGCAGAAATTAATGGCCGTATAAACATTAAGATAAATGAGGCGACACTTTCTGGCCTTACCATAGATGTGCCATGTGACATGCTTATTATACCTGAGATGTTAAAAGCGGCCGAAGAGAACAGGGAATTATCAGGGATATTGCGGCAGGAAATGGATATTGAAGGGTTTCTACAGTCACCAAATCCAAGGCACCGCAGGGTTCAGAGCGCAAGAAAAGGGGTCTTTTATGCCGGCTCATGTCATGATGATATAAGCGAAAAGGATCTTCTTCATGAGATAAGGACAATAAATGCCCTTATCAACCTTATGCCCCAGGATGAGAGTTCATGCCAGGCCTATGCCGAAATAGATACAGGCAAATGTGGCAAATGTCTTACTTGCCTGCGCATATGCCCCCATGCTGCTGTTATGCTGGATGACCATTCACCCTTTATCTCTGCCAGCGCCTGTCTTGCCTGCGGCCTGTGTGTTACATCATGTCCCGCATCAGCCATCTCCATAAAGGGTTCAGAAGCAGATGGGGCAGGGCTTTCCGGTTTATCAGGCGCCCTTGTCTTTGCCTGTAAAAGAGCCATTGCCGTGGCTGATAACTCACCTGATAAAATGAATGAGGCCTTAAAAGGATGCAAGATCATCCCTATTGATTGCGCGTGCAGCCTTGACCCAAAGTTGATAATCGACCATTTTGCAGCAGGGGCGCAAAGGATAATGGTAATGAGCTGTCACCCTGAAAACTGCCTCTCTATTCATGGCAACAGCTCTGCAGAGAAAAAGGCAGAAAGGATATATAAAGATACAGGAATCCCTCTATCAATGCTGAGCGTTCATGCGATAGCTGCAAATGAGCCTGTGCGCCTGGTAAATCTGATCAAAGGGGACTTAAGCCAAAAGGAAAATTCTGATGAATAATATAGCCATTAACCACAATTCAAACTTTTTCACGATATTAAACCGGCATGAGAGGGGTGACAATGTTACAGACTGTCTTACCTGCGGGATATGTTTGTCCAGGTGTTCATGGTATGACGGGGAAGGCGGCCCCAATCCGCGAAGGATGGTCAGGATGGCACAGCTTGGGCTTGATAATCTGCTTGCACAGAGCCCCATGATCTGGGACTGCATGATATGCAATCACTGCACAACCGCGTGCCCCATGGGCATCAGGATGGCTGATATAGTAAGAATGGCGAGGGGTCTTCCAGAGGCAGAGGCCATACTGCCTGAGAGCATAAGGCAGGGCATTAAGACCAGGCTTGAAACAGGGGATGTGAACGGTTTTTCAGAGGATGATTTTAATGAGACAATCGAGTTTTTAAATGAAGAGATAGCAGATGAAAATGATGACCCAGATGCCCTTATCCCAAACAGCATAAGGGGGGCAAAGTACCTCTACCTGCCTAACCCCAGGGAACTTTCGGCAAACCTCCTGCACCTTAAGGCAATGGCAAGGCTCTTTCATGCATCAGGGGAGACATGGACAATGTCACCAAGGCATACTGATGTTACAAACTGGGGATATTTTTCCGGAGATAATGAGGCAGCAAAAAAAATGGCGCTTCAGATAGTTGAGGCTACTGAGGAGCTGGAAATAGAGACCCTTGTCCTTTCCGAATGCGGGCATGGTTTTTTTGTGCTCAGGAATCTGATACCGGAACTGATAGGTAGAAATCCGGGATTCAATGTGAAAAGCATTGTTGAATTCGCACTTGAACATGTAAAGGCCGGGAAAATCAGGCTTGACAAGGATGCACACCCCTACCCGATCATGTATCATGACCCATGCAACCTGGGCAGGAAATCAGGGGTGTTTGATGCGCCACGTGAACTGTTAAGCCTTGTCTGTAAAGAGGTTGTTGAACTGAATCCGAACAGGGAAAACGGCATCTGCTGCGGTGGCGGAGGGGGGCTTTTACAGGACAGTACAAGTACAAAAAATCGCATGATATCAGGAAGAGCAAAGGCAGACCAGATGAAAAGCACCGGGCTTAAACATATTGCTGCCCCATGTCTGTCTTGTCACAGGCAGCTCGGGGAGCTGGCCAAACATTATAAACTCGATATCAAGGTTGATACTGTAGCTGCCCTTGCTGAAGAGGCGCTGATTGAATGATCATTATACGCCTGGTTTAATTTTTAGCCCGTTAAGGGGGAATGAATTATATGCATCTTAAAAAGGTCACCATTTTATAAGATAGATTTATAAAACTTTATGGAGGACTATAGCAGGTATATCCAGTGAAAAAGGAGACCTCTTGACAATGCAAATAGAAATAAGGCCGGCAAGGCCTGAAGAGATGGAAGAGCAGAGAAGAATAGCCAGGGAAACAAATGTGCTTCCGCCTGGTTTTATCTCACATGAATTCATAAACGGGATTACCCATGATATGACCCTCTGCGCATTTGTGGACGACAACATGGCAACATCATATGCTGTATGGCCCCTGATTATGAGATTTAATGGAAAGGATGCGCCTGTTGCGGGGGTTTCAATGGTCGGCACCCTTCCTGTTTACAGAAAAATGGGGTGTCTGAGAAAGGTGCATGAAAGGCATTTTGACCTTCTGCATGAGGAGGGGAAAAGGCATATCAGCATACTTTTTGCATCTCAGGCAGCCATTTATCAGCGTTACGGCTATGGGATTGTTTCAACACAAAACTCATATGATATTGCGCCATATGATATACAGTTCAGGGAGAAAAAACAGATCAACCCCAGAGGAAAACTAGTACAGCTTCGTGATAAAAATATTGAAATACTCGATAGTATCTACAGGGAGTTTACAATTCCGCGAACAGGTTATCTTATAAGAGACAGATTCAAATGGGAGACAGGCAAGCTGGCCCCTCCTGTTGCGCCGGGTGGTGTTCAGGACCAGATAATATATGAAGAGGCAGGTGTTGCCAGAGGTTATGTGATCTATAATGTAGAGCCCAATCTTTCCGGCGCAGGCTTTGGCCAACGTGTAACGATTAAGGAAATGGCATGGCTCTCAACAAGCGCATATTACAGTCTGTGGAACCATCTCACCAACATGCACCTTGCCCAGAACATCATATGGATGCAGGCGCCTCCTGATGATCCCATGCCCCACCTTTTACTGGAACCAAGGAGGCTGAATATAAAATCCGGTAACGGGTTCCTGTCCAGGATTGTTGACGTTGAGAAGGCTATACCTATGCGGGGATATGGTGAAGATGGTGAACTTGTGTTTGAGGTTCATGATGATGCAATATGCCCGTGGAATAATGGCACATGGCATATGATTGTATCAGAAGGCAAAGCATCAATCAAAAAGACAAAAAAGACACCGGAAGTTTCAATGAATGCAAACAGCCTGGTAATGTTACTGTTTGGACAGTTAAGTGCCACCAGCGCGGCAAGGATGGGTATCATTGATGTAAAAAAGAAGAATGTGCTGATTCGATATGATCGGCTTCTCAAGACAGAATATATGCCATTTTGCGGCGATATTATATAGACGTAGAGACGGGTTTGAAACCCGTCTCTACATATTAATGCGCCTCATCCCAGTTTTTGCCATAACCCGCATCAACCTTGAGTGGGACAGAAAGCCTGTGCACATGCTCCATCTCCTTTTTTAAAAGCTCCGGCATTATGGCGATCTCTGTCTCAGGCACCTCAAACACAAGCTCATCATGCACCTGGAGCAGCATGCGGGTCTTGTACCCTTCCCTTTTGAGTCTCGCATGTATATTTATCATGGCCATTTTAATAAGGTCAGCAGCAGTGCCCTGTATGGGTGTATTTACCGCAATCCGCTCTGCCTCTGACTTTATCATATTATTGTCACTGTTTATTTCAGGTATGTACCTTCTCCTGTTAAAGAGTGTTGTAACATACCCCTTTTCCCTGGCCTGTTCAGCCATTGTCTCCCTGTACCTTGCAACCCCCCTGTACCGGTTGTAATATGACTCTATATATTCCCTTGCCACCTTGATATCTATATTCAATTCATCAGAGAGTTTTTTTGCCCCCATGCCGTAGATAATGCCAAAATTTATTGCCTTTGCGATTCGTCTCATCTCAGATGTTACATTTCCCATCTCAACCCCAAGTATCTCTGATGCAGTGCGGGTATGTATGTCCTGCCCCTTTTGGAATGCCTCAATGAGGGCAGCATCTTCCGAGTAATGGGCAAAGAGCCTCAGCTCCACCTGGCTGTAGTCAGCAGAAAGCAGATAGTGGCCTTCGTCTGCTATAAACCCCTTTCTTATCTCCCTCCCCTCTTCTCCCCTGATCGGTATATTCTGCAGATTGGGGTTGCTGCTGCTTAACCTCCCTGTTGCAGCCACTGTCTGATTATATGATGTGTGTATCCTTCCGGTGCGGGGGTTTACAATCTTTACCAGCGCATCAAGATAGGTGGATTTAAGCTTGGCAAGGGTCCTGTATTGCAGGATGAGCTCCGGTATCTTGTGACCCTCAAGTGCAAGCTTTTTGAGCACTTTAACATCTGTTGAAGATGACTTTGTCTTTATTGTCTTCTTCTGGACAGGGAGTTCAAGCCTTTCAAACAATATATGGGCAAGCTGCTGCGGAGAGTTAAGGTTGAAATCTGTACCCGCCTCTTTGAATATCTCTTTTTCAAGCTCCCTGATACGCCTTGTAAATGAGAGAGACATCTCCCTGAAAAAGGGGATATCTATCTTTATACCGGTAACCTCCATATCCATAAGCACAGGAAGGAGCTTCATCTCCAAATTATGAAAAAGCTCCTGGTTCTGATCCTCTTTCAGTTGTTTTTCAAGGATGGCCTTGATCTTTAGGGTTATATCAGCATCCTCGCAGGAGTACTCCATTGCCCTTTCAACTGTCACACCTGAAAAATTTATCTCTGCCTTTCCCCTGCCAACCACATCATTATATGAAATCATCTTGTGGTTCAGGTAGTGCTGCGCAAGAAAATCAAGGTTGTGCTGTCTTAGCCCTGGATTAATCACGTATGATGCAACCATCGTATCAAAATATATCCCCTTAAGATCAATGCTGTTGTTCCTGAATATAATGGCATCATACTTTATATTCTGACCCACCTTTAAAATCTTTTCATCCTCAAGCACACCCTTAATGATATTAATGGCCCTCTGTTTATCCAGCTGTTTGGGTACGCCAAGGTACATATGGGCGAGTGGCAGGTAATAACCGGTATCTGGCTCAAGGGAAAAGGATATGCCTACAAGCTCTGCTGTGTGGGGGTCTGTTCCTGTGGTTTCTGTATCCACAGAGACAAGGCCGGTTCTGTTTATCTTTTCTGTCAAATAAACAAGATCCTTCTCAGACATGATGAGCTTATATGAATTTTTAATAGAAGTATTTTTTGATGCAAACTGTTCCCACAACCCCTTGAATTCCAGCTCGCGAAAGAGGGCTGAGAGTTTATCAGCATCCGGTTCATTTATCTTCAGATCATCCGTATCGCATCTGATGGGCACATGGCAGTTTATTGTTACCAGTTTTTTACTCAGCAGGGCATTTTCATGGGAGTTAACAAGATTCTCCTTTAATTTGGCCTTTGTGATCTTATCAATCTGTGCATACACATTTTCAAGGGAGCCGAACTCCTGGATTAGCGAGAGGGCAGTCTTTTCACCAACGCCCTTAACACCAGGCACATTGTCGGATGTATCACCGGAGAGCCCCATAAGGTCAATAATCTGGGCCGGTTCAAGCCTGTACTCATCACGCAGGGCGGATAGATCAGTGACCTTATCCTTCATGGTGTCCCATAAAGAGGTCTTATCAGAGATGATCTGCCTGAAATCCTTGTCACCTGTCACAACAACAACATTATAGCCCTTTTCTTCTCCCCTTTTTGTTAATGTGCCGATGATATCATCCGCCTCAAACCCTGGCATCTCTATCATCTTTACACCAAGCAACTGTATTATAGACCTTATGTATGGGAGTTGCTCTACAAGGTCTTCAGGCATTGGCGGCCTTGTTGCCTTGTACTGATCGTACATCTCATGCCTGAAGGTTGGGCCTTTTGAATCAAGGGCAACCACAGCGTACTCAGGCTTTTTATCATCAAAGAGTTTGAGCAGCATCTTTGTGAATCCGAAAATTGCATTAGTCCTGAGCCCCTTGCTGTTAGAAAGATAGCCTATGGCATGATAAGCCCGGTAAATGTAGGAGTTACCATCGACTAAATATATGGTATTGTTTTGCTGTGTCATTATTAAACCTCAAAGGGAGATAGTCATACATAAAACTGAATAACAATTCCCGGCATTAAAAAATTTCAGGATATTACTCTTACAGATTGTTTCTTTGCTTCAGCAGCAAGGTTTTTATCAAGCGTTAACAGGTATCCACTGTTCCTTCTTGCAAGTATAATATAGAACATATCATAAACAGGTTTATTGGCTTTACATCCTAATAAAAAGGCCTCTTTATACAACACCTGATCGTCGGAATATTCATCAGGCAGATTTATGGCATATTCTATAGCTCTTTCACACTGCTCCAGAGATATGTTCCCAAACTTATGATACTTCCAAAAAACATTGCTGATTTCTGCAATATAAAGGCCAGGCGCAGTTATCCAGTCAGCATCTTTAAGGTAATCTTCAAAGTGCTTACTGGTTTTTCCTTGAAGGACAATCTCAGTTGCAGCGCTTGCATCAAGGATCAGTATCATCTTTCCCGGTCCTCCCGGATAAGCTGTACAGGATCAGGAATATCTGAATCTTGGTCTATTATCGGTGCTTCCCTTAACATTTTAAGGAGTTCTTCTCTTCTTTTTTTAGGATTCACTTCTAAATCAAGACCTTTTGCCAGAACAGCAACTGCCTGCTGAGCAAGGCTTCTGTTTTCCTTTTTGGCCTCCTCCTGTAATTTGAGATAGATATTCTCAGGCAGTTCTCTTACCTGTAATGATGTCATAGTACGCCTCATGTGTTATATCGTTTTTAAAGCTTAATGCACTTTTCATCAAAATGCAAGCATGGTGTTTTGCATTAAATTTATTTGTTTTATTAAATAGTGTCCATCCGGAAAGAGAGAAATTCTGGATGGACACTAGCCATATAAAAGATATAAAGTGGCACTTATTAGTTAACCTTATCAAAGAGATGCAAAATGAAAACCTTTTCTGAAAAAGTATACGATCTTTTAAGGAAAGTGCCTGAAGGGCGCGTTACCACCTATAAAGATATTGCCCATGCTTTGGGAAGCAAGGCATATCGCGGGGTTGGCCAGGCCATGAAAAAAAACCCATATGCGCCGGAGGTGCCCTGACACAGGGTTGTAGCCACATCCGGTCGGATTGGAGGATTCAGGGGCAAGAGAGCAGGGGCAGCCATACAGGAAAAAATAAATATGCTTAAAAGCGAAGGGATTAAGTTCCAGGGGGATAAAATACAAAATTTTAATGAGATACTCTTTAGATTCGACTGATAGTTTTCTGGAAGTTGGGTGGAAAATTTCGGGTATTGGCCGATATTGATTACATTAAAAAAAAAGGAGTTAACAAGATATGTTAACCCCTTGAATTTTCTTGGTAGTCCCAACGGGACTCGAACCCGTGTCTCCGCCGTGAGAGGGCGATATCCTAGACCGCTAGACGATGGGACCATAAAAATAAGCTGTCAGCATTCAGCTTTCAGCGATCAGCTAAGATAATCACATCTGAATAATTCTTGCTGATGAAAACCTTTTTTGGCTGGGGGACAAGGACTCGAACCTTGGATAATGGGGCCAGAACCCATCGTATTGCCGCTATACTATCCCCCAGCAGGAAAGCATGGAATTTAGCAATTTCTGTAGGAAAGTCAAGGGAAAAAACCGGCTTTAAAATTTTGTTAAATGTGATGATTCAGTCATTTGGGTGACGAATTACAGGCATTTTTTACAGTAGGGGCGAAAAATTTTTCGCCCCTACAAGGCTACCTTTTTCCCCTTCACCCTCTCCTTCAGCCACGTAAACCATGCATCAAGCCCTTCACCGGTTTTGCAGGAGACAGGGAAGATTACAATATCCGGGTTGATTTTAAGCGCATCCTCTCTGATTTTTTCCATACTGCAATCAACATATGGAAGGAGATCGATTTTATTTACTAGCAATACCTTTGATTCATGGAACATGAGTGGATATTTGCCCGGTTTATCATCCCCCTCTGTAACGCTTAATATCATCGCCTTGAAATCCTCGCCAATCTTGAACTCTGCCGGGCAGACGAGGTTACCCACATTTTCAACCACTAAAAGATCAAGCTCTGTAAAATTGAATTCATTAAAGGTGTCCCTAATCATGTTGCCGTCCAGGTGGCATGCACCTTTTGTATTTATCTGTACAGCAGGCACCCCTTTTGCGGATATCCTTTCTGCGTCACGGGTTGTTTCTATATCACCCTCTATCACGCCTATACGAATATCATCCTTTAATGAATCTATTGTCTTTTCCAGAAGTGTTGTTTTACCAGCACCTGGGCTGCTCATAAGGTTGATAACAAGCACACTGTTTTCATTAAATATCTCTCTATTCTGTTCTGCTATCCGGTCATTTGCCTCAAGAATATTTCTCACTACAGAAATTTTCATTTTTAGTTAGCCCTCCTTTTTACTCCACTTCAAGTTCAACAATACTCATCTCCCTGCCAGAAACAATCTCTATATCACTTACGCCGCAATCAGGGCATGAAAATCTGTAATCAATTACCTTAAACCCCTTTTTACATTTGCGGCAAAAGCCTGTAAGAGGAGATATATCAATATTAAGCACTGCCCCATCCATTCCATTCTGGGTAGTGATGATTTCAAAAGCTGTATTAAGGGCATCAGGCAAAATACCCGCCATCTCGCCGATCTTTACCCTTACAGATATGAGCCTGGTTGCTTTCGCTTTATCCATCTCCTCTTTTATAATGGCAATTAGGCCCTGTACTATAGACATCTCATGCATGGGTTTTCCGTTCTAGTTGTAGGGGCAACCCCCTGTGGTTGCCCTGAGAGGATAATCCTACAGTACCATATGCGGGCAGGCACAGGGGCCTGCCCCTACAGTCATATCCATCATCATACAGCTCCAATTGCGTCTTTTACAACAATTTAGCATTTACATTGCTTTCTGAAAATCCATTTTGGGTCAATTATGATTTTTAACCATCTTTGCAGCGACCCAATCCTTTACAAGCCCTTCCAGCACATCCATGGGTAGCGCCCCCTGCTCAAGTATAAAATCATGAAAGGCCCTTATATCAAACTTATCCTTCATCTGTCCCTGACAATAATCCCTGAACTCCCTGATCCTTATCTCCCCTATCTTGTAGGTCAGGGCCTGCCCTGGCATAACTATATATCTATCCACCTCAACCTCTATATCATGCCCTGACATAGCCATATTCTCCCTGAAATAATCTATGGCCTGTTCTCGGCTCCAACTGTAATAATGAATTCCTGTATCCACAACCAGGCGTATGGCGCGCCACATCGCAAGGTTGAGCTGGCCGAATCGGGAATACCTGTCATTATACAACCCCATATCATAGCCCAGGCTTTCTGCATAGAGCGCCCACCCTTCTATGTAGACTGTATAACCGCCATAACGTCTGAAATTTGGAATACCCTCCTGTTCAGAGGCGAGCGCCAGTTGAAGATGATGGCCAGGTACCGCCTCATGCAACACTAGCGGTATAAGCCCCCAGCTTGGTCTGGAGGGTAGATCATAGGTGTTTATATAAAAGGTGCCTGCAACACCATTTCGCATATTGCCTGTCTGAAAATAGGCAGCAGGTTGTGATTTTTCCAGATAGGCCGGAACAGGTAATACCCCATAGGGGAGTCTGGGCAGCTTGCTGAAGAGTTTCGGGAGGCTATAATCCGCCTGTTTTGCTATGTCTCTGCATGCGGTAACAAGCTCTTCAGGGGACTTAAAGAAAAACTGCGGATCAGAGATCATGAATTTTAAAAAATCCTGAAAATCACCTTTAAAACCTATCTCGCCCATTAATTTTTCTATTTGTCCGCGAATCCTTTTAACCTCGCTCAGCCCCAGATTATGGATCTCCTCAGGGCTCATTTCAGTGGTTGTATAACTCTTCGCCAGGTATGCGTACCATTCACGGCCATCAGGCAAAGCGCTCCAGGCGATTGTGTCCCTTGCACCGGGAATATAGACATCAACAAAAAATTTATAGAGCCTTTCAAATGCAGGGATGACCATATCAACAAGAGTTTTATTCGCCTCATCCTGAATGGCCTTTTGTTTTTCTATTGGAATCGATGCGGGTAGAGATTCAAAGGCCTTCATAATGGGGTTATCAGTAACCTTTGTCATGGCCTTAATCTGGTCAGGTACATTACGCAGGGTAATTCTGGGGTATGTTGCCCCGGTTTGCAACCCTTCCTTTAAAAGGATAATGGTATTATCAATCTGTTCAGGCACCTTTTTAAGCCGGGCAAGCCTCTCTTCATAATCCTTAATATTCCCAGCGGGCGAGCGTTTAAGGTTATTCTCAATGCTCTTCTGAATACCGCCCATCTGGCTGATCCTTAAATACCTATCCTTGAAGCGCTCCCCTTCAAAATCAAGCTTCAGATCACGAAGGTACAGGTCATAATTGAGCTGATCTTTTTTATCCAGCCCTCCCCTCTCTATTTGATGGAGTTTTTCCAATGCCTCTTTTTTGTGCGAATAGCGGCGCGCGAATGCAGGTAAAGATATATCTGTCCACCGGTCATTCTTGCCTGCGTGGCCCACAGAGGTAGCCCATTCAGGATGCTCCTGCATGGCATACTGCCACTCCTCATCCAGAAAAGCCTGAAAGGATTTTTTTGCATCAGCGCCTGTTGAGGATGCAGCAAAAACAAGACATATTAAGACAGATGAAAAGGCAAGGATTCGATGAATAGAGCTCATGTAACAGCCTCCCTTAAATTAATATTTACCTGAAAACAGTGGAGATACTACCAGTGTTAAATTTGTTTTTCAACAGACCCTTAAAATTTCAGGAAAGGGGATAATGGCATGCAACCATATGCCCATCTTCCTTTTGCTCAAGATCAGGGATGATCCGGGAACACCTCTCTTTTGCATAAAGGCACCTCGGGTGAAACGGGCATCCGGATGGCGGATTGACAATGCTGGGCACCTCGCCCTTTGGCACCATCCTTTCCCTGCGTAAAGATGGGTCTATCTGCGGTATGGCAGACATAAGCGCCTCTGTATAGGGGTGCAAAGGGGTGTCATAAAGCGCATTCGAGGCTGCCTGTTCCACAATTCTGCCCAGATACATCACGGCAATAACATCACAGAAAAACTGCACAACTGCAAGGTCATGGGCAATAAAAATCAGTGTCAGGTTGTATTGGGCCTGGAGATCCTTTAGCAGATTAATTATCTGTGCCTGTATGGAGACATCAAGGGCGCTTACAGGTTCATCACATATAACAAGTTCAGGGTTAAGCGCCAGGGCCCTTGCAATGCTTATCCTCTGACGCTGCCCGCCGCTGAATTCATGAGGATACCGGTTGATATATTCAGGCGAAAGGCCCACCCTGAGCAGGATATCAGAGACCTTTTCGTAGAGATCATTTTCTCCGGCTATTTTGTGGGTCTTTATCGGTTCACCGATTATATTGCCCACAGTCATCCTGGGATTTAATGAGCTGTAAGGGTCCTGGAAGATGAGACTAACTTGCCTCCTGAAACCGGACATCTCCTCTTTTTTGGCGCTGAGGATATCCATATCATTAAACCAGACCCGGCCCGATGTAGCCCTTTCAAGCCTTGTTATAGTCCTTGCAACAGTGCTTTTACCGCACCCGCTTTCACCCACCAGGCCAAAGACCCGGCCCCGTTCAACTGAAAATGATACACCGTCAACCGCCTTTATATAACCGGATATCTTCCGCAACAGACCTGTTTTTATGGGGAAATAGGTTTTAAGATCTTCAACCGAGAGGATGATGTTATTATCCGCCATTTTTACACCTTCCAGCAGGCAGCTTTGTGCCCCGGTTCCTTTTCTTCAAGCATGGGCTCCTGCTCCTGACACCTTGAATCACCATTATATATGGGGCACCTCGGGTGAAACCTGCAACCTGAAGGAAACCTTAATGGGTTTGGCACATTACCGGGTATTGTTAAAAGCCTCTCCCTTTTTTCACCAAGTTTGGGGAGCGAGTCCAGAAGCCCCCTGGTATACGGGTGAAGAGGATTTTTAAAGAGCCCCTCTGCCCCTCCTGTTTCCACAATCCGTGCGGCATACATAACAGCAACCCTGTCAGCCCTCTCAGCCACTATGCCCAGATTGTGGGTGATAATAAGCACGCTCATCCCATACTGCTCCTTTATGGAATCCATAAGATCCAGTATCTGGGCCTGTATAGTAACATCAAGGGCGGTAGTGGGTTCATCGGCTATAAGCAGTTCAGGCCGTGAGCTTATGCCCATTGCTATCATGACCCTCTGCCTCATGCCGCCTGACATCTGGTAAGGATACTCATGCACCCTCTGCCCGGGGTCAGCTATGCCTACCTTGCGAAGCGCCTCAACAGCCTCCTGCCAGGCCCCTTCCATATCCTTTTTCTGATGAAGCTGTATTGCCTCTGCAATCTGATCACCAATGGTATAGACAGGGTTAAGGCTGGTCATTGGCTCCTGAAAGATCATGGCTATCTTGTTGCCGCGGATAGACCTCATCTCCTTTTCTTTAAGATCAAGGAGATTCTGCCCGTTATACAATATCCGGCCATTAACAATTCTGCCAGGGGGGTCAGGGATAAGCCTCATTATGGAGAGGGCTGTAACGCTTTTACCGCAGCCGCTTTCACCCACAAGGGCAAAGGTCTCTCCCCTTGTGATTGTAAAGCTTACATCCTGAACAGCATTTACAATACCGCCTTCCGTATTAAATCGTGTTGTAAGCCCTTCTACTTTTAAAAGCTCGGTCATATATTACTGCCTTAGTCTGGGGTCAATGGCGTCACGAAGCGCCTCACCAACAAGGTTATAGGCCAGCACAGTCAGGAAGATAGCAAGCCCCGGAAACAGGGTAAGCCACCACAGGAACCTGCCGGTTGTACTTACCCCAAGGCTGAGCATCTGTCCCCAGCTTGGGGTTGGAGGGGCAACGCCAAAGCCCAAAAAGCTTAAGGCCGCCTCAATAAATATGGCCCCTGCAATACCGAATGTGGCGTTAACAAGGACCGGTGTTATTCCGTTTGGAAGCATATGCCTGAAAAGTATGCTTTTAAGGGGCAGCCCAAGGGACCTTGCCGCCTGCACAAAATCCTGTTTGCGCAGCTTGAAGAACTCTGCCCTTATAAACCTTGCATCGCCTGTCCAGCTTGTGATCCCTATAATAACCATAATATTAAAGAGACTCCTCGGAAAAAAGGCCACAATGGTAATAATCAGAAAGAAGGTTGGTATGGCCATCATGATCTCAACAATACGCATGCCGATAAAATCCACCCTGCCCCCGAAATATCCGAGGATCGCCCCGATTATTATGCCTATTATGGTCGATATGCCGACAGCCACAAATCCGACTGAAAGGGAGATGCGGCTACCGTGTATCAGCCTGCATAACACATCTGACCCCACATCATCGGTGCCAAGCCAGTGTTCTTTGCCGGGCGGCTTTTCACGGCTGGACAGATCTGTCCTTGCATATCCGTATGGTATCGGTGCAAACAGCCCCCTTTCGGCCCTGCCAGAGGAAATCATGGTTTTATAATCCTGTGCGTCAAGCCGGTGCGGGATAAGGGTATGGATCAGGATGATCCCGATCAGGAGAATCCCGGCCAGGAGTAAGACCTGCCTCATGAGCACAGAGCCCCTTGCAGACGGGTCAAGACGCCTGCGGTTATCTCTTATCAGTAAGAGGAGGATAATTCCGATTAATGACGCCAGGAACACACTGTAGTCTGTTGCCTTGAGCGCCTTGAAAAGCGGGAAAAAGGTCTGCCCCTCTATAACGATAAAATATGGCTTATCGTTTGCGAGAAACGGGGCCAGCAAAGCAACAGCAAAAAGTATGATAATAAATATGAGGCACAGAAGACTTAACCTGCTTTTTGCAAACTCCCTCCAGACAAGTTCGCCGTATGATGTGCCCCAGTCTTTTTTAATCTTTGTATCTCTGTCCATTATTAATCAGCATCCTCAAAACTGATACGCGGATCAACCATCGCATATGCAATATCGCCAAACAGGAGCCCCGCAAGGTTCAGGAGGCCCCCTATTGTGGCGACTGCCATAACAACATTATAGTCACGTGTGGTAACCGCCTCAAAGGCGAGCATACCCATGCCGGGGATGCTGAATATCTGCTCAATAATAACTGATCCGCCAAGCATGGCAGGTATGAGGGTTGCCATGATTGTTATAACAGGGATCACGCTGTTCCTGAAGGCATGTTTTATAACTACTGTCCAGTTTGAAAGCCCCTTTGACCTGGCAGTGCGGACATAATCTGCCCTCAGGTTTTCAAGCATGCCTGCGCGCACCTGTTTGGTAAGATAGGCAAAGCCCCCATATGTTAAACAGAGCACCGGAAGGGTAAGGTGCCACAACCTGTCCACGAGCCACGGGAAAAATGGGAGTATTTCCGCGTTATTGCTGCTTAAACCTGCCGGGGGAAACCAGTTTAAAAATGCAGGGCCGCACAAATAGCCTATCATCATCTGACCTACCCACATGGATGGCAGTGCCCACAGCATGAATAATAAAACAGAACTTGCCCTGTCAAAAAAGCGCCTGTGCTTGACAGCAGCCAGAACGCCCATAGGAAGCGAGATCATATATATCAGGAAAAATGCAATCAGGTTAAGGGTGAGTGTTATCGGGAATCTATCCTTAATGATATCTATAACAGGCCTGTGATGTTTAAGTGAATCACCGAAATCAAAGCGGACAACGCGTATAAACCACTTTGCATACTGCACAGGAACAGGTTGATCAAGCCCATAGAGCTTCATCCTGGCCTCGCGCACATCAGCAGCCCTCTCTGCATCCATCTGGCCACCCGGCCCCATGGAGAGGCTGACCGGATCACCGGGCGCAATCCTGCTGATGGCAAACACCATAATGGTTATCCCGATAAGTGTCGGGATCATGAGCATTAGTCTTCTGATAATATAGGTAGTCATCTATCTGTATCTTTGATTTTCCTTTGGGACATACCATTCAAAATGGTTAATCCCGAGCAGATGCATCTTTACATTTTCAAATCTTTTACTAAGAAAGGCTTCCCCTGGCCTTGTATAGATAAAAGTGTGCGGCTGCTCCTCATGTAAAATACGATGGAACTGGTGATACAATTTATTTCTTTTTTCATCATCAATGGTAACACGGGCCTCTTCCATGAGTTTATCTGCTTCAGCGACATTAAACCCAACATAGTTTGAACCTCTATTGCCTATCTGAGAGGAATGCCATGTTTGATAAGGATCACCGGCCAGGCCTCCAACAGTAGCCAGATTGACCGCATCAAATTTTCTATCATAAACCCTGTTTATAAAAACAGACCATTCATAAGGGTCTATTTCAACCTCTATCCCTACCTTTGCAGCAGCATCCTTTACCAGTTTTGCCATCTGTTCATGAATGCTGGTGCCGCCCACAATCTGATACTTGAATCTGAATTCAACCCCGTCCTTATCACGTATCCCATTTCCATTGGTATCTACCCACCCCGCCTCATCCAGCAATTGCTTTGCCCTTTCGGGGTCATAGGGCCATGGTATTATAGCAGAATCATACTGGGGGCCATGAATATAAAAATTACCTGTAGGTATCATCGCTTCCGGATTTTTGAGTATATGTTTTATTATATTTTCCCTGTCTAATATGTGAGTCATGGCCTGTCTGACCCTTTTATCCCTGAAAAAAGGTCTATCCTGATTCCAGCCTATCCAAAAATAGCCTACCCCGGGATGCCAATAGGAGAGGCAGTGAAATTTTTCTGTGAAATCCCTGTTTTGCGACATTTCACTAAAAAGCTCTGGCGAAGGCTGCTTGATAAAGTCAACCTGCCCTGCCCTTAGCGCCTGAACTGCGGCAGCATCATTGGTTATGACCCTGAATATTATCTTGTCAACATTTGGCATCTTCCCCCAGTAATCCAGATTTTTTCTTATTATGATTTCGCGGCCAACCTCCCATTTTTCAAAGATATAGGGGCCGCTTCCAACAGGGTTAGAGATTCTTTTATTAAATTCATCAGGGCTGCTAAATCTATAGATGTGTTCAGGAATGACCGGTATGCCTCCGCAAATCGATAATGACCTGAAATATACCCTTTTCATAATAAATCTTACATGCCTGTCATTCATTTTTACAACATGATCAACATCCTGCAGATAATTGGCGTATGAAAGCGCATCCACACCGGGATTGATTATTGTATTATATGAAAAGATTACATCATCAGCAGTAACCGGGTGGCCATCGGAAAAGGTAATATCATCACGCAGTATAAAATCGATCTGCAAACCATCTTCTGAGATTGCAAAGCTTTTGGCTAACAGAGGCTTATGTTCAAATGTGTCTTCATTATATTCAATAAGGGTCTCAAAAATATTTCCGCTGACAACATAATTTGCTACAGCATCTGATGAAGTAATCGGATTAAAGTTAGAGGGTTCACTATTAATGCACCAGATAAGCCAGTCTCCATCATCGCCGGGATACTCGTTTTTAATACCCTCTTTAACTCTGGCCTCTGTTTTTTGTGGTTTTGAAATCCCGGCAATCCTGTTAAGCCTCTCATACAGCCTGTCTGACTGGATCATTGAGAGTATCTGCAAAACAATGACAACAAGAAGCAATAAGACAATGACTGCCGAATAAAGCGCCGAACGTCTATTCATATCTCTGTAACTCCTCAGGGACATACCATTCAAGCCAGTTAAGTCCCATCTTATGCATTTTTACATTTTTAAAACGTTTGTCCAGAAGCCTCATATAGGGCCTTTCAAATAGGAATGTATAGGGTTGTTCCTCATGTAAAATCAAGTGTATTTTTTGAAAGAGCCTGTTTCTTTCTGCCTCATCAATGGTCATCCGGGCTTTTTCAATTAGGCTGTCAACCTCCGGATTATTATAGCCTACATAATTTGAAGCACGGTTTCCTATCTGTGAAGAATGAAATATCTGGTAGGGGTCATCAATCACATCACCGCCCCAGCCCATAACCATCGCCTCAAACTGACGGTCTGAAAGCCTTGGGATCAAGACCGACCACTCATAAGGGTCAGGCACCACATCAACACCAATCTTTGCAGCCTCATCCTTTAACAGCTTTACAAGCCTTATATAGAGAGTACTTGAGCTGTTGTACATGAACTTGAACCTGAATGGGACCCCATCCTTATCACGTATGCCGTCACCATTACTGTCAATCCACCCTGCCTCATCCAGAAGCCTCTTTGCCTTTTCAGGGTCATAGGGCCAGGATTTAATATCAGGATTATTCTGCCCCCCTTCGGAATAAAAAGAGCCAGTCACAATCCTTCCGCTACCCTTAAGAAGATGGGTTATTATTTTATTACGATCAATAATGTGGGTCATGGCAAGGCGGACACGCCTCTCTTTAAAATAGGGGGTATCCACATTCCAGCCAATATAAAAAAATGGCACCCTTGGTTCATAATATGAAAGGTAATAGAATTTTTCCCTGAATCCTTTATCCGCATCAAGCTCAGCAAACTGGTCAGGTTCAGGTATCATTATATCCACCTGCCCTGCCCTTAGCGCCTGAAGCCCTGCCACAGTGTTTGTGATGAACCTGTATACCACCTTTTTAATCTTTGGTTTTTCTCCCCAGTAATTTTCATTTCTCTTTAAAACAATTTCACGGCCAACATCCCACTTCTCAAAGATATAGGGGCCGCTGCCCACAGGGTTTGAGTTGCGTGCATTGAATTTAGCGGGATCATCAAAACCATATATGTGTTTGGGGTATATACCGACATCTGAAAAAGAGAGGTTATCAAGTGTTTTAAAAAAGGGCCTCTTCATAATAAATCTGACATGCTTTTCATCAACAGCCACAACCCGCTCAACATCAGTAAACATCTGTGCAATGGTGGCTGCATCAACCTTGGGGTTCATGATTGTATTGAAGGTGAATACAACATCATCTGTTGTTACAGGGAGACCATCCGAAAAATAGATATCATCCCTGAGTCTGAAATCAACCTCAAGCCCGTCATCCGAGATATTAAAACTCTTCGCAAGGTAAGGTTTAAGCTCCATGGTGTCATAATCATAATCGAGGAGTGGCTCCATGATATAGGGGGTTGTGATCCACCTGGAATAGATATCATTATCTGCGCTTATCATGTTAAGCGTTTTGGGCTCCACACTGTAGGCCCATACAAGCCAGTCTCCTTCATCAGCCTGTCCGGTTTCTTTTTTGTGATTACTGTCACTTTTTAGTTCCTTAGCTTCCTGCGACTCTATAAACTTATTCAACTCTTGTTCGAAATTAAGGCTTTTATTGTAGATTTTAAGTTGAAGAAGGACACCTGCTATTAGCAGGATTAGTATAAGAGGGGCAATTGGATTCCCACGACGATTCATAATCTTAAGACTCCAGAGTCTTTACAAGTATTACATTAAGATATATTAATAGAATATAAATTTTTGATGTTAGCATTTTATAACTGTATAGTAAAGTTAGCTAAATAATTCAATCTTAACAACAAAATATTATAATTAATTACTACTAAAATAAATGTCTTTATAAAAATTGAATCTGAGGAGCCAACATGAAAAGAATAGCCGCCCTTGTCCTGGGATTTTTTATCTTTTTAAATATAAGCCTAGCTGCCCAAACCCTTACGAAACACCCGGAAGATAAATCTGTTTCACGCAACCTGGTACTTGAAAACGGGTTAAAGGTGCTGCTGGTTTCAGACCCTGCTTTTAACAAATCAGCGGTTTCACTTGAGGTTCAGGCAGGGTCTCTGATGGACCCTGAAGAGAGGCAGGGACTGGCACATTTTCTTGAGCACATGCTCTTTTTGGGGAATAAAAAATACCCTGAGGTTGATGAATTTTCAACCTACCTGGATAGTCACGGTGGCTATACAAACGCATTCACAGGTGAGGACAGAAGCAACTATCATTTTGAAATCCAGCATGATGCCTTTGATGGGGCGCTTGACAGGTTTTCACAGTTTTTTATCTCCCCTCTCTTTTCATCCGAATACACTGAGCGAGAGATAAATGCCGTTCATTCAGAACACCAGAAAAACCTTGAACAGGATGACTGGCGCGAACATCAGCTCTTTAAGGCCTTTTACAGGAAAGAGCACCCTGCAAACCATTTTGCAACAGGTAATATAGATACACTTAAAGGGGTAAAACAGGATGAATTCATAAGGTTTTATGAGACCTATTATTCAGCCAACAGGATGAGCCTTGTACTTTTAAGCAACAAAGACCTGGATGAACTTGAAAAACTTGCGAGAGAATATTTTTTACCTGTAAAGAATAATAACCTTGAAAAGATAAAATATGGCCCTGACTATCTGGAGCATGTAAAAGGCCTGCGCTTGATCAAACGCATCCCTGTAAAAGATATCAGGGAACTCACGCTCACATTCTCCACTCCAAGTTTTATAGAGTATTACCGGACAAAACCTGAGATGCTTGTTGGTTTTTGTATGGGTCATGAAGGCAAAGGGTCGCTTCTGTCCTTCCTTAAAAGTCAGGGGCTTGCTACTGGTTTAAGCGCCGGTGGTGGCAACACAACAACCGATTATGGAAAGTTCGTGATCAACATCAAGCTTACCCAAAAGGGTGTAGAGCATTATCAGGATGTTATTAAATACTGTTTCAGTTACATCGCTCTTCTTCGTGAAAAAGGTATCCCTGATTATCTCTTTGAAGAGATCAAACATATTGCTGAACTTGATTATACATACAAATACAAGGGTGAAGGGGCTGACAGGGCAACCCACCTGGCAGGTAATATGAACCACTACTCACCTGACCTTGCTGAGACTGTTGATTACATATATGAAAAACTCGAACCGGGGTTGATTAATTCTGTTCTTAAACAGCTTACCCCTGATAACATGCTCTGCATGCTGACAGCAAAGGGATTGAATACTGACAGCATTGAACCATACTATGGCACCAGGTTCTCCTACAGTGTGGAGAAAGGAAAGATATATAAATCCATTGTAAAACCACCCAAGATAAATGAGCTTGCGCTTCCTGCTCCAAACCCTTTTCTGCCTGAAAGTGTGCGCCTGCTTGCTGAACAGCCGGTAAATATTATCAACGAGCAGGGTATAGAAATGTGGTATAGCCAGGACACCACCTTTAAAAGACCGGAGGCAACTATTGTTTTGCGCATCAAGCACGATAAAGGGGTTGTGAGCCCAACATACATGGCGAAGTTATCCCTGTATACAGCATGCGTAAATGAAATGCTGAATGAAATAGCATACCCTGCCTCTGAGGCAGGGCTTGATTTTAGATTTTCTGAGGATATGGACGGTATAAATTTAATCATTAGTGGCTATAGCGCTTCCATACCAATGTTAATAAGAGAAATTGGCAGCAGGTTAAAATCAATAGATCTGAGCGAGCAGCAGTTTAATGACATCAAAGAGAGGAAAATACAGGAGTGGGGGAATTTCAAGATGGGTCAGGCCTGGGAGGTCGCTCGCCATGTCTCACGCATGATCAGGAAAGAGAAATATTTTAGTGTTGACTCCATTTTGGCAGAGGGAAAACTTGTTGAACTTAAAGAGCTAAAAGGATTCACTGGTGCACTATACAATAAGGCACGGATAGAGGGCATTGCACATGGTAACATCACTGCAGACGAGACTGTTACGTTAACACGCATGCTGCAATCTTTATTAAATTCAACCCCATTAAATAAAGAGGATACATTTAAACAGGCTATCCTTGTTGAAAAGGCGAATGACCCGCTTACATATATTGAAAGGCTTGAGACAAATAATTCCTGCCTCTGGAAGACTGTTTACCTGGGTAGCGAAACCCCGGAGCTAAGAATGGCAGCACGTATCATTGATAAATTTATCTCACAGCCCTTCTATACTGAGATGCGCACAAAACAGCAACTGGGCTATATTGTTTCATCCGCAGCCCAGGAGGATAATGGCCAGCATTACCTGTTTTTTATTGTCCAATCAGAAAGCCACCCTGCTGATGATATACGTGAAAGGGCAGATCGTTTCATTGATACTCTGCCCCCTGAGTTTAAGGCATTACCCGATGCTGATTTTGCCCAATTCAAAACGGCTGTTAAAACTGAGCTTTTACAAAAACCCAAGAGTATCATGGAAAAGGCCATGCTCTTTGACAGGTTGACATTTGAGTATAATAAGGATTTTAACAGGAAGGACGAGGACTTGAATGCCCTTGACGGATTGACAAAAGCCCAGGTACTAAAAATCCTTTCAGAGAGCATTAATCCCGCCACCAGAAAGACAGTTGATATACTTTTGTTTGCAAGACAGCACACCATAAAGCCTGAGACAAAGGCATCAATAGAGGTCATTGATAAATTCAAGATCGGAAGGGAGTTTGTTAAAAGGGGGGAATAAGGAAAATAATCCTGTAATATAGCTATATGATCTCTCCATTATTAGAGGCCTTTAGAATAGAGGCTGTTTTAAAACCTACTTTAAAATAGCCTTGGCTGTTATGAAGTATACTTTAAAATAGCCATATAATATTTGACATTATCATATCAAGAAATATAATTATATCAATTGATATAATTCATATAATAAGCATTAAATGGAGGCATATAAATGCAAAAGATAATAACGGCTATGGATGCCAGAAAAAATTTTGGTCAGATCCTGAATGAAGCTGCCTTAAGAGGTGATGATTTTATTGTGGAACGTGCAGGCAAGGCTATGGTTGCGATTGTTTCAATGGAAAAGTATGAGATAATGAGACAAAACAGAGAAGAGGCGCGCATAGCAGCGGATATAATAAAAGAAAAAATGAAGGGCGCTGATATTGCAACTACAGAGGTCCTGATTTCAGAAGCAATCTCAGATATCAGGACATCATAAAATGAGTTATCGCCTGGTTGTTGACACAAATATTATTATCAGCGCTGTTCTTACACCAGGAAGCAACCCTGATAGGCTTTTTCAGACTGTTTATGACGGCCATCTGCAACTGATATTATCACATGCTATCCTTGAAGAGGCCCGTCGCGTTTTTGATTATTCAAAAATCCGAAAAGCGCTTAACAAGAGAGCTGTAACAACTACAGAAATAGAAGATTTTTTAACCAAGCTTAGTCAAATTTCAATCCTTGTAGTACCCGAAACTATTCCGAATATTATCAAAGAAGACCCTTCAGATAATATTGTCCTGGCAGCTGCTCTTGAAGGTCATGTAGATTTCATTGTGTCCGGAGATCAGCATTTAACCTCCTTAAAAGAATACAGGGACATAAGGATTCTTACACCTTCAGAGTTTATTGAAGAGTTCATTGGTACTGAGTAGGTATCTTTAATATGACCAGATAATCAGCGGGAGTTTGTAAGAATTGTATTGAGCCTGAGTTTCTTTATACGTTCAAAATGACGAATATTGCCTGTTATCACCCACCTGTAGAGACAAGGCATGCCTTGTCTCTACAGTAAATGGATTAGCCCTGATGCTACATGAAATTCAGTAGATATATCAGTATCTGTAATGGCTCGATTTATATGGCCCTTCTATCGGCACACCCAGATAATCTGCCTGCTCCTGTGTAAGTTTTGTAAGCTTTACACCGAGCCTTCCAAGATGGAGCCTTGCCACCTCTTCATCCAGTGTCTTTGGCAGGGTATAGACCTTTTTTTCATGTTTTTTAGTGGCAAGCTCTATCTGGGCAAGGGTCTGGTTTGTAAAGCTGTTGCTCATTACAAAACTGGGGTGCCCTGTTGCACAACCAAGGTTTACAAGACGCCCCTCTGCCAGGATAATAATTGATCTCCCTGATTTCAGCTTCCATTTGTCCACCTGGGGTTTTATATTAATTTTTTTGCACCCAGATGTGCTTTCAAGGTATCTCATATCAATCTCATTATCAAAATGGCCGATATTGCAGATAATGGCCTCGTTCTTCATCTGTTCCATATGGGCGCCGGTGATTACCTTATAGCAACCGGTTGCGGTAACAAAGATATCCCCGATGGTTACAGCATCTTCCATAGTCAGGACCTCATAACCCTCCATAGCTGCCTGAAGCGCGCATATGGGGTCAACCTCTGTTACAATAACCCTTGCCCCGAAACCCCTCATGGAGCTTGCGCAGCCCTTTCCCACATCCCCATAACCGCATACAACAACTATCTTACCAGCTATCATGATGTCTGTTGCCCGTTTGATTCCATCTGCAAGTGACTCACGGCAGCCATAAAGATTATCAAACTTGGATTTGGTTACAGAATCGTTAACATTGATAGCAGGGAAAAGTAGTTCATTATTCTTTGCCAGTTGATAAAGCCTGTGAACACCTGTAGTGGTTTCTTCTGATACGCCCCTGATGTTTGCCGCAACCCTGTGCCAGTGTTGCGAGTCCTTTTTATAGCTAACCTTTAAACGATCCATGAGGCACTTCAGATCAGGGTTAGTGTATGTCTTGTCAAGTAGAGATGGGTCATTTTCAACCTTCACACCCTGATGAACAAACAGTGTTGCATCACCCCCATCATCAACAATAAGATCAGGGCCAGAGCCGTCAGGCCATGTAAGGGCCATCTCTGTACACCACCAGAAATCCTCAAGGGTCTCGCCCTTCCATGCAAAAACTGAGGCAGTACCCTTATCAGCAATCGCTGCTGCTGCGTGATCCTGTGTGGAAAATATATTGCATGTTGCCCATCTCAGGTCAGCACCGAGTGCATGGAGTGTATCTATGAGCATGGCTGTCTGTATAGTCATGTGAAGGCTCCCCATGATCTTCATGCCTTTGAGAGGTTTATCCTTGCCATATTTTTCTCTTACCGCCATAAGGCCGGGCATCTCATTCTCTGATAACTGCATATCCTTATGGCCGAAATCAGCCTGTGACATGTCTGCCACTCTGTTTTTTAGTTTTAGATCAAGTTCTTCAAAACTCATTTGGTTCTCCTTATATTAATTGTTAATTTTTTCTGCTTTATAAATGTTAAGTTTAAGCGATTGATTCATCTCAAAGGATTCAGTAAGTATTATTGCAAACCCCAAATCCGCAAGATATGTGTTGATCTCCTCTTTTGAAAAGCCAAGCCACCTGTCACCATAATTTTTTCTCATATCTTCATCCTGATGTTTTTCAAAATCAACGATTATGAGCCTGCCTTTGTTTTTAAGTATCCGGGCTGCCTCAGCGATTGCCTTTTCAGGTGAAGGTATATGATGAAGCACCATAGAGATGATTACATGATCTGCCTGGTTATCACCTACTGGCAGATGTTCAAGTTCACCAAGACGCAACTCAATACTGCCGTTATCTGCTGAAAAAAGTTTTCTTGCCTGTTCAAGCATTTGAGGAGATGAATCAACTCCAACCGAAACAGCGGCAACCTCTTTTAATCTGTGGAGAAGCTGGCCTGTTCCGCAGCCCATATCAACCGCATATGCACATCTTTCCACATGTTTCAGAATTGCTCCATTCAGATCAAAATCACCGATGATCTGCTGTTTAAGATCATCCCATTTATGGGCAATTCTATTGAAAAACTGTTTTGATTTCTTTTTGCGGTCAGTTATTGCTGCCTCAGCATTTTTCAGATCCTCTGCAAGTTCGGGCTCTTCATCAAAAAGAAATCTTATCGAGTCAACAAATTTTTTTTCTTTCCCCGCCTTTGAAGCTGAAAAAAATGCCCATACACCATCTCTCCGGCATTGAACAATCCCTGAATCAGTAAGTATCTTGAGATGCCTTGATATGCGTGACTGCCCCATACCCATAAGACTGACTAAATCGTTCACACTCATCTCATGATTGAGAAGTATGTTAAACAACCGAATCCGCGTTTCATCTGCAAGGGCCTTAAAATAAACTATACTTTCCATATAATCCATATATCAAGATATATTTATATATGGATTATATGGAATTTTTATAATGAGTCAAGAGATAATTTTATTTTATCCGCATAATAAACACCATTAGACGTTAAATAGCTCTACCATGGAAATTCAAGCCTTCTTTTGAAACTTAAAAACTATATTTTATTTAGGAGAGATATCAGCAGATTTATTTATCATCCTGATATTCTTAAGATTAATTATTGCCTCTTTAAAATCAGGTTTATACTTTAAAGCCATTTTGTAATAATACTCTGCTTTTTCCAGATCACCTTCATTATGAAATATTGTACCAAGAATAAACAGTATAGATGGGGAATCAGGGCGTACCTTAATGGCAGAAAAATAAATTTTTTTTGCCATTTCAGGTTTTTTAAGCCTCAGAAAATTTTTCCCCAAATATTCAAGGGCCTGAAAATGGTTAGGATTTTGTTTCAAAATGACTGAAAAATAATCAATGGATTTTTTATATTCTTCCAAGTCAAAATGAACACGCCCCAGCATTAAGATTGTCTCAGTATCATCAGGATAGCTCTTCAGTATCACATTAAAATGCTTTTTTGCCTCACTGTACATTCTTTTGGCCGCCAGGGCTGTACCTAAATCAAAATGGCTTTTTCTACTCTGAGGTTTTATTTCAAGGGCTTTTCTTAGATGATATATTGCCTCATCAGACTTTCCGCTATTAAGCAATACAGCCCCCAGGTTTCCATGAGCTACATAGTTATTCTCTATTACCTCTATGGCATGAGAGTAAAGAGTAATGTTATTCCGCCAGTGCTTCATCTGACTAATTGAAGTAAAAACAAGTATTATTGTCGCAACACCGAATATTATTACTGGCGATGCTTTATGTGTAACATACTGTTTGCTAAGTCGAAATACTTCCCATACAATTATTACAAAAATCCCTATACAAGGAATATACAGATAGCGATCTGCCATAGACTGATCACCTAAATGGACCAATCCTATTACAGGGAACATAGTGCCCAAAAACCATAGCCAACCGAACAGAACATGACTTTTTGTCATGACGCAGCGAATGCTATAAACGCTGATAAGGAATAACATGAATGAAGCACCTACTATTTCCCAAAAAGAAATATCACCTGAATAGGGATAAAAAAATGCCAACCTGACAGGCCATACTAAATTGAATAAGTATTTTACATATGAGACCAATGAGAGTTCAATTCTTGCATTGATAGGTATACTTTCAAGATCTGTCATTGCTCCTGCAATATACTGTGCCTGAAAACTGATGATGCTGAAAATAATGGCAATTATTAGAAAAGGTACTTTTTCAAGCAATATTCTTCTATTCCCACCTTTTTTAGAGTAAATATTAAACTCCTTAAAGGTGGTAATACGCCCCAGAGGCCAGTAATCCAGAAGCAGCAACGCAAAAGGCATAGTGACCATCATTGGTTTAGACATTAAACCCAGGATATAAAAAAAAATAACTACCAAGTATCTGCCGGTGCTTAAACTCTTTGAATAAAAGATATAATTTAATATAGTAATTAGGTAGAAAAATGTGCTTAAAACATTCTTTCGTTCAGATACCCAGGCTACAGACTCAATCTGAATTGGATGGGCAGCAAAAAGTACTGCAACAAAGAAACTTCTATATATGGCTCCGGTCATTTTTTGTAAAATTATAAATACCAGGAGTGAATTAATAATATGCAATATAAGATTGTTCCAGTGATGCCCCATTGGATTTAAACCAAACAACTGGCAATCAAAAATATGGGATAACCATGTTACAGGGAGCCATATCCCTGAATTCATATCTGTAAAAGCATATGATAGACTTTTTGCAGAAAAACCATCTCTTATATATTCATTTTCTATAACAAAATCATTATCATCATAATTTAAAAATTCATAAGTCTGTAAATTCCAATATATTATAAGTATTATCAATGCTAAGATGATATATAAAATACTGTTCTTAGAGATTTTTATAGCCTGCAATTTTTTTGCTATATCCTCCTGTAGATTTTGCTAAAAAAAGGTACATGAAAACATCAAATAAGACCTTTAATTAATATTCCATCCAAAACTTTCTATCCATATACATAGGATACCTATAATACTGGTGATTTACCATTTTTCACCAAAACCGCCTTAAAAATAGAACCTTCTCCTCTGATCGATGAATAAAAGGATAATAGGATACAAGGCATTAAAAATAACATTGCAATAAAAGCCTGGATAAATAATGATAATAATCTGTTTTTATTTAAATGTCCTTTCAAAGCTTCATATAGCTCATTTCGCGGAAATTTCAGGGCATTCAATATGGTTTGAACAAAGCCATAAGGACCCTGTTCCACACAAAAGGTTGAATTACTAATTGTTTTAAAATGATTTTTTTCTGCCAGATATCCAACCGATTTTTTTGTAAAATGATATTTGTGCCAGGGTATATCAAGGTGAAACCATATCTGCTTAAATATCTTTGCTTCTGTGGAATAAAAATTTGGTACTGCCAGGACTATTATTCCACCATGGGTAAGGAGATTAGACACCTTGCTAATAACTTCACCTAGATTATCAATATGTTCAAGAACATGCCAGAGAATAATGATGTTAAAAAACCCTTTCTCAAGAGGAATAGTATTCAGATCACCATGGTAGTACTTTATCTTTTCTTTATCGATAAATCTATCTTCAGGATATGAGACATGTTCAACTCCATAACACTCACAACCCAATTCAAGAAAAGATTTTAACAGCCTTCCTTCAGCACAACCTATGTCAAGGATTTTGGGCTGTTTGACTGACTTTGGAATCATAGAGAAATATCTTTTAGCCCTTATCCTGGAGAGCCTACTCCTTATATCATGAAGGATCGGTATAAATTTATTATTACCGCCTCCATAGTATTGTTTATCATTATAGATATCTTTGGACTCATCATTCAAAGAGACTGTCCAGGCTAGATTGCACTTCATGCACTGCCTGACACTATATTTTGACTGATTATAGAATGTGGAATAAAGATCACTTGTCCCCTTATTTTTACATAATGGGCACATATCTGTATGCATAATAGATTGATCAGTCATTAAAGTCTCTAAGCTTGGGACTTTCAGGATTGAATATCGGATGCAGGCGGACACCCTGTTTAGACATAAAAAACTTTAATGAGGTTGAAATTACTCCAAGGCCATATTTAACCGATCTAGAAAAATTTATTGAAGACGCCTCTTTAAAATACCTTGTAGGGCATGATATCTCACCAATACGGAAATTAAAAAATATTATCTGGGCAAGCATTTCATTATCAAATACAAAATCATCAGAGTTGGCATTAAGGGGAAGTGTTTCGAGCACCTTTCTGGAGAAGGCACGGTAGCCTGTATGAAATTCAGATAATTTACTACCTAGAAAAATATTTTGAAAACTAGTCAGTAAACGATTAGCAAAGTATTTGTATAGAGGCATACCGCCACTAAGAGCTTTTCCCCCGATTATCCTGGAACCTAATACCACATCATAGACATCAAAAGCTATCATGCTTGCCATTGCAGTTATAAGTTTTGGTGTATACTGATAATCGGGGTGTACCATTACCACAATATCTGCACCCTGCCTCAATGCCGCTGAATAACAGGTCTTCTGGTTTCGCCCGTACCCGTAGTTTTGATCATGAACAATGGTATCTATTCTAAGTCTTTTTGCTAACATCACAGTATTGTCCTTGCTGTGATCATCAACCATTAAAACCTTATCCACAACATCCAAGGGAATTTCAGCAAAGGTCTTTTCCAATGTCTCTTCCGCATTATATGCCGGTAAGACAACCACTATATTTTTTCCATTAATCATCTGACCCTCTTAATAATCGATATTTAAGTATTATTATCTGCCAGACATCTCCCGGCCTTTTCAAGAAGCATGTTCAAACCGGCATCCTTCTTAGTCCTGTTAATTCTACTAATAAACTTGATCGCTTCTTCACATTCATTAGTCGAAATGTAAGCGTTGGCCATATTTATATATATTGTAGTAGAATTATTACCAAGTCTAATTGCCTTTTTAAAAGTTTCGAGCGCTTTATCATGTTCCCCCATTTTACCCTGAACCACACCCAGGTGTTCCCAATACATGGGGTCTTCCGGTGAATTGCTTATCGCCATACGAATACTTTGCTGTGCATCCTCAAAAATCTTTAGCCTGAAAAGGGCCACACCTTTTTTATCATAATATGCCCCCTGATCTTCAGGAGAGAAACATAGCGGGCGGGCCTTTTCAAGATATTCAAGCGATTTTTCTGTCTCACCATTTTCAAGTAATAAATCTGCATAGGCAAGATAATTGATTACCCTTTTTACGCCACTTTCAAAATTCTTTTCAAAAAGTACCATAGCCTCAGCAGACTTTTTTTCTCTTATATATATATCAGCCAGTCCATCTGCATAAAAATAGTTATCAAACTGCAACACCTCCTGCCTGAAAAAGGCATCTTCTGAGTGCCAGAGATAACGATTAAGAGTGTATGAGTTAAATCCAAGAAATATAATTACTGCTAAAAATAGACATGCAACCATTGTTCTATTTCGAGCATATAGTTTTTCAATTAAGGGATATAAAATAAGCAAAATAAATGGCAGAGGGAAATATAGCCATCTCATTGCTATTAGTGATGGAGCAGATGATTTTATGATACCGATAACCGGAAACAAGGTTAGAAGAAAAGCACCTGCAGAAAAGACTATCAGGTGGTTTTTTCTGTATCTATATAACAAATAAAAGCCTACCAATAGGCCTAAGATACTGAGAATGGAGTGAGTATTTATCATGCCTTTTGGATAATTAACAATAAAACTGTGCAGGTTATATGGGAGTATGACCATTTTAAGGTTTAAGAATATAATATATGGGATGTTTATTAGGCTGGTCATTAAATCTGATTGTTCTGATGGTGTTAACAAGGTTTCTGTCACATTGAACCGCAGCCAGAAATAAACCACAGAAATAATAACAAAAGGAAGATATCCTATCAGTTCATAGTTATTAGCTTTACACCTGTTTAAAAACAACCTGTGATAAATGAAAAATACTGGTAGCAGCATCAGGCTGAATTCCTTGGAAAAAATGGCAAGTGTAAAAAACAGGCTTGACAGGATATAATCATAATAAGACTTGTTATTATATGCATGGATATAATTTGTTATAGATAATAATCCGAACAATGTAGCGATTATATTATTTCTCGCCACCACCCATGAAACGGTCTCGGTGTTTACAGGGTGAAGCGCAAAGAGCACCACTAGCATCAGTGTAATATTTTTATTATGAATAAATAGATTAAAAAAGGCAAACAAAGCAAAACATGTAGCCAGGTGAAGTACAAGATTTGTTATTCTAAATCCGGGGGCAAGGAGGCCCCAGACCTTATAATCAAGCGAATAAAAAAGGTTTACTAAGGGTCTGTAATACCCTGTATGCCCTGCCGAATATTTATCATATCCATCCTCCTGGTTTAAATATGAACCAAAGGAATGAAATTCACTGAAATATTCATTGTTTTTTACCAGTGGGATATCATCGAGGATAAAATCACCGGAAAAGGATGGAATGTAAACAATTATTAACAGTAGACATATCAGCAGACAGTGGAACAACCTGTTTTGAATATCATATTTTAATATATGAAATATCATTAAAAGGAAGTGATAATAAAATATACCCGAATTCAGCAATAGTAGACGCCAAATCCGGGTATATTGTTAATTGTTGGTTCACCTGTTATTAAATACTATTTATTAGCTAATTAAACAGGGGTTAATTCGGGCTCTTACCAATAGTGCCACCAGGTCCAACAACACTATATGTAACGGCCCTATCACCAGCTTTTGTGTTAGCAACACCCGTAATTGTATATTCATTTGTATCTGTATCAACTTCAATATTAATAGCAGCTTCATCAACACCATCTGATACGACATAACCATAAGTTTTCAGATCATCTACGTCCGTTGCATATGTGCCTTTATCAACATAATAACCTTCCTGTGAAGTTATCATATTTCTGATATCGGTATTTGCAGAGGAGTTATATGACCTTGCCCTGTATGCGTTAAAGTTTGGAATAGCTATTGCTGCCAGGATGCCGATAATCGCAATAACGATCATCAATTCTATAAGTGTAAAACCTTTTTCATTCTTCATATTCATCTTTGTAAACATAATTTCCTCCAAAAAATAAAAAGTTAGATCATGATCAATTAAATAACCCTAAAACAATCTATGGAGATTCACCTCCTTTCCTATCTTCTCCATCTATTCTATTGTTCTTCATCAAATTTATACTGAACAATATACAAATACCGTGCCACACAGGGTGGATGATGGCCATATTTTTTAACCCTTTATTTTCAATTAGTTATGGAAAATGGTTTGTATAGAATGTCTTCAGAAGGTGTCAAAGAAAAAACTTCTGACAATTTTTGTAATACTATTGCCAAAAATTGTCACATATCCCAATTTTAAATATAATTATGAATAAATATTGACTTACCTTCTCCTCCCATATAAAATTTCATTTCGTATGGCAAGGAGGTGATTTAAATGCCAAAAATAATTAAAAAGACTATTGAACTTGATCAGGACTATATAGATATGGCCCGGTCAATCTTCCGCGTTCGAACCGATAAAGAAGCTGTTAACAAGGCGCTTGAAATGGTTATAATTGACAACAGCATTATTGAAGCACATGAACAGGTTGCTGATAAAGGCGACATAATAGAAAAGGTTTTTGAATGAAGGTGATGTTTTCGCAGTATCTTAAAAGGTTTGAAAGTTGAATATACCCTTTAAAAAAAGATTTTCCACCACGGAGAGCACGGGGTGAAAAACTATAGTCAACACTGAAAATAAGTCGCCATGCCCGTCCAGCAATAACTGTGGTATTAACTCCGGATGACACCCAGGAAATCTTTTTAAAATTAATGGATTCACGCTTTCGAGGGAATTACAAAAAAAGATGCCAAATTATATAAATTCATAGGCTTTCGTTTCTCCGTGCCCTCCGTGCTCTCCGTGGTGAATTGTATTTTGATTTTGAGTATCCCTAACTCTCTTTCTTCTCAAACCGGTATCTAAACGATCTCATGCTTAAACCCAGTAATTTTGCGGCCTTTTGTTTTGACCCATTACACATCTCCATGGCCTTTTGCAGGTAGGATTTTTCTATTTCAGCCAAAACAGAATCGAGATTTATCCCCTCCGGAGTTAAATCAGATTGTCTTCTTTGCTTTGCTGCGTCCATGTCACGATGAAAATCAGACAGGGTCAGGCTTTCAGGAAGAATAATATTCGAGGTTTCAAGAGCTACGCTTCTTTCTATGATATTTTCGAGTTCCCTGACATTACCGGGGAAGGAATAGTTCTTAAGGAGGTCAATGGCATATGCAGATATCTTTTTGATATCCTTACCAAGCTCTTTTGAAAAATTTTCAAGAAAGAAGCGGCATAATATCTCAAGGTCACCCTCTCGTTTACGCAAAGGCGGCATTACAATCTGGATTACATTAAGCCTGAAAAAGAGGTCCTCGCGAAACCGGTTCTCAACCACTTCCCTTTCAAGGGTCTTATTGGTTGCCGATATAAAGCGTACATCCACCCTTTTTTCTTCTGTGCCGCCTACAGAGGTGAATGTCCTTTCCTGTATTACCCTCAGGAGCTTAACCTGAATAGCAGGTGTCAATTCTCCGACTTCGTCAAGAAAGACTGTCCCTCCATCTGCCACCTCAAACAGGCCTACCTTATCGTTATTAGCCCCTGTAAATGCCCCTTTTTTATAGCCAAACAGTTCACTCTCTATTAAACTTTCCGGTATGCCGGAGCAGTTTATTGCAACAAAGGGTTTATCCTTACGCGGGCTCTGATTATGTATGGCCCGTGCAGCCAGCTCCTTTCCTGTACCGCTTTCACCTGTAATGAGTATGTTACTCTTTGTGCCTGCAACACGCTCAATGAGGTCATACACCTTTTTCATCTGTGGGCTTTCCCCTATAATACAATCAAAATGATAGGTATACCCGGAGTCTACATGATCAATAACCTTTTCTGATGTATTTGTTCTTCTTGCTGCAAGAGTGTCTTTAACAATCTTTTTAAACTCTTTTACCTTGAATGGCTTGGGGATGTAGTCATAGGCGCCCTCTTTCATGGCCTCTACGGCTGTATCAGCGGTCGCAAAGGCAGAGATCATAACAACCATTGTCTCAGGGTTTTTTGCCTTGGCCTTTCTTAACACATCAAGGCCATTTAAACCCTTCATGCGGATATCGGTCACAATAAGGTCAAAATTAGTACTATCAATCGCACTGCACCCTGTCTCCCCATTATCAGCAAGGGTTACATTATACCCCTCTCCGGTCAAAAGGATCTCAAGGAACTCCCTCATGCTCCTGTCATCATCAACAACAAGGATATTTGGCGTCTCTTGACCAGACAATCTTACCCTCTACCATTGTAAATATATTTCTACCTTTAAGAGTTACCCCTATAAAAGGGGTGTTCCTGCTTTTTGACAGGATATCATCCTTTTGTAAGACATACTTCTCATCCATATCAAATACTGCCAGATCAGCCTTTACACCCTCTTTTATTATGCCTCCCTGTACCCCAAGTATTGTTGCGGGTTGAAGAGACAACTTTTTTATCATCTGAGGCAGGGTAAGCACCCCTTCCCTTACCAGATTCAGGCAAAGAGGAAGGGCTGTTTCAAGCCCTATAATACCGAATGCTGCCTGATCAAACTCCACCTCCTTTGCAAGCATATGGTGCGGGGCATGGTCTGTTGCTATTACATCAATAACACCATCTTTTAGCCCCTTTTTAATCGCCTGCACATCTGCCGGTGTCCGCAATGGAGGGTTAATCTTGGCGTTAGTGTTATAACCTTCTACAGCAGAATGGTCGAGCGTAAAATAGTGAGGGGCAGTTTCAGCGGTAACAGGTATACCCTTTTCTTTGGCCAGCCTTATGGCATGTACGCTACCCTCTGTGCTTACATGGGCTATATGAACCGGGCAACCTGTAAATTCCGCCAGTGATATATCCCTTTTTATCATGATCTCTTCACTTATCGATGGTATGCCTTTAATGCCTATCCTCGCGGATATACTGCCTTCATGCATATGCCCGCCATTTGAGAGCTCAGTATCTTCACAGTGAGAAATAACAGTTAGTTTATGGTACTGTGCATATTCAAGGGCCCTCCGCATGATCTCACTGTTTTTAACGGGTGAGCCGTCATCAGAGATGCCAACTGCCCCAGCCTTTTTAAGTTCGCCAAACTCTGTAAGGTTTAAGCCGTTTCTTCCTACTGTAATGGAAGCAACCGGATAGACCCTTACAATACCCATCTTTTTAGCCTGGCTTAAAATAAACTCTGTTACAGTGCTGTTATCATTAGCAGGCTCTGTGTTGGGCATACATGCAATTCCGGTGAATCCCCCTGCTGCTGCGGCAAGGCACCCGCTTTCTATGGTCTCCTTGTATTCTGCGCCCGGTTCCCTGAGGTGTACATGCATATCTATCAGCCCCGGAGCAATATACCTGCCTGATAGATCAATGCATTGAACATCTTCCTGTTTATATGACAGCGCCCCTCTATCAAAAACACCTTTAATATATCCGCCATCAATAAGAATATCTTTCTGTTCAATGATGAGACTTTCTGTATTGATTAATTCACCATTAATTAGCAGCTTCTTCACTTCGCGCCCCTCCAAGCAACAGGTAAAGCAAGGCCATTCTTATGGCAACGCCATTAGAGACCTGATCAAGGATAACAGAACAGGGGCTGTCACCGATCTGCGGTGAAAGCTCAACACCCCAGTTTACAGGGCCGGGATGCATTAGTATTGCGCCCTCTTTGGCCCTGCACAGTGTTTTTTCACTTATCCCAAAAAAATTAGAATATTCCTTTGTGCTCGGGAAGAGTGACTTGCTCTGTCTCTCAAGCTGAACCCTTAAGGCCATTATCACATCCTTGTTTATAAAAGCTTCAGCGGGATTATTAACTACCTCAACCCCTAATTCCCTCACATCATGAGGGATCATTGTTGGGGGCCCGGATATTGTAACCTCTGCCCCCATCTTTGTAAGCCCTATAATATTTGACCTTGCCACACGGCTATGTGATATATCTCCAATTATGGCAACCTTGAGACCATCGATTCGCCCCTTTTTTTCCTTTATTGTATATAGATCAAGCAATGCCTGTGAAGGATGTTCATGTGCGCCATCACCTGCATTAATTATGGATGCTGATATTTTATCTGCAAGGAGATGCGGCGCCCCGCTTGACGAATGTCTCAACACAATAATATCAGGATTCATCGCCTGAAGATTTTTTGCAGTATCTATAAGTGTCTCACCTTTTACCATACTGCTTCCGGAGGATGACAGGCTGAATGTATCTGCGCTCAGCCGTTTTGCAGCAATCTCAAAGGAGGTTTTTGTCCGGGTGCTTGGTTCATGGAAAAAAAGAACAACTGTTTTTCCCCTGAGTGTTGGCACCTTTTTAATATCCCTTGTGGAGATCTCTTTAAATGATTCTGCTGTTTGAAGAATAAGATTGATATCACTGACAGATAACTGACCCATGCCTAACAGATTTTTATGATTAAACAGGCTCATATAGCTCCGTGAAAAAAAACCTCCTTACCGTGTAACCGGTAAGGAGGTTTTTCCCAATTTTGGACAAGTAAGTTTGCCATTTGCTTTTATATATTAAGTGTTTTTGAAATCCAGGTATCCTAGCAAATGAGCTCTAATTGGTCAAGCACTCAAACTGTAAATATTCAGACTTTATTTTTTTTATCCTGTAAATATCTTTTAACTGCTTATTTTAAAGTGATATTATTTTGTGCCATCTTCAGAAGTTATATCCTTTTTTGCAGCCTTTTTTGCCATTTCATCAGAATTAAGTAATTGAACAATAGAGACAGCCGCAGCATCACCATGCCTGAAACCGTTTTTTATTATCCTTAGATACCCGCCCTGTCTGTTCAGATACCCGTTCTTTATGTCGTCAAAAAGTTTATGGGTAATAGTTTTTTCACTCATATAGGATATTGCGAGCCTTCTTGAGTGCAGATCGCCCTTTTTGGCAAGTGTAATAAGCTTTTCAGCTATTGGTTTCAGTTCCTTTGCCTTAGCATCTGTTGTTTCAATCTTTCCATATTTGAAAAGAGATGTAACCATATTTCGGTACATTGCCTTTCTATGGCTTGAGTTACGTCCAAGTCTTCTACCGCTATTTTGATGCCTCATTTTTAATCTTCCTTTTCGCTTTCATCTTCATCATCTGCAATCTCAGGGGCTGCTGATGGAAATCTATCAATCTTCATGCCCAATCCTAATCCCATTTCTGAAAGTATGGCCTTGATCTCGTTAAGGGATTTCCTGCCAAAGTTTTTAGTTTTGAGCATCTCTGCTTCGGTCTTCTGTACCAGCTCCCCGATCATGGTTATCTCAGCATTTTTCAGACAGTTCGCAGACCTGACAGACAATTCAAGCTCTGAAACCGGCCTGAAAAGATTTTCATTAAGCTTGTCGCTCTCTTCCTCTTCCTCTATTTCATCAGGCTCTGCCTCTTCTTCAAAATTTATAAAGGGCGTCATCTGCTCTTTAAGTATCTTGGCAGAGTATGAGAGTGCATCTTCAGGTAATACGCTGCCATCTGTAAATATCTCTATGGTCAGCCTGTCATAATCTGTTTTCTGACCCACCCTGGCATTCGAAATGATATAATTCACCTTCTTTATGGGTGAAAAGCTGGCGTCAATAAGTATTTCACCGATTTCATTATTGGACGCGGAGTCTTTTTCAGCCGGTACATAACCCTTACCCATCTTGACAACCATCTCCATATTGAGTTTTCCTTTTTTACTCAATGTGGCTATCTGTTTTTCCGGATTCAGGATCTCCACCTCTTCATTTTGGCTGATATCCCCTGCTGTAACGACTCCTTCCCCATCTACAGACAGGCTAAGCACCGCTTCTTCAACATCTATCAACCTTAGATTGATCTCCTTAAGGTTCAGGATGATTTCAGTAACATCCTCGATAACCCCCGGTATAGAGGAAAACTCATGAACGACATTATCAAATTTAACCGAAACTATCGCTGCACCCTGCAATGAGGATAGTAAAATACGCCTCAGGGCGTTTCCGATAGTTATACCAAAACCCCTTTCAAGTGGTTCACATACAAATTTACCGTAAAAAGCAGATCTTGTTTCAGACTCTATTTCAATGCTTTTCGGTTTAATCAATTCACGCCAGTTTCTTGCTTTAAGATCTCCCAAAAAAGTACCTCCACTATGATACATGAGATTTTATTAAAGGATTAAAATCAACTCCTATTTGGAATACAACTCAACTATAAGCTGTTCCTGCATAGGCATAGTCAGGTCTTCCCTGTTGGGAATAGCCGTCAGAGTGCCACGATATTTATCTTTATCAAGATCGATCCAGGCAGGAATTCCTCTGCGAACTACTGTCTCCAACGAATCAAGAATGACCTTCGACTTTCTGCTTTTTTCCTTTACCTCAATACAATCTCCTTTAGAGACCTGAAATGAAGGAATATTTATCTTTTGGCCATTAACTGTAAAATGATTCTGTCTAACCAGTTGCCTTGCCTGACTCCTTGAAGATGCAAAACCCATCCTGTAAATAACATTATCAATCCTGCATTCAAGAAAAAGCAGAAGATTTGTACCAGTGATACCTTTTTGCCTTTCAGCATTATAATAGTATTTTCTAAACTGCCTTTCCAGAACGCCGTATATTCTTTTAACTTTTTGCTTTTCTCTAAGCTGCAGCTGATAGTCGGAAACCTTGCCTCCCCGTCTCTGGCCATGCTGACCGGGCGCATATGGTCTTCTTTCAAAGGCGCATTTATCACTGTAGCAGCGATCCCCCTTTAGAAAGAGTTTGAGATTCTCTCTTCTGCACAACCTACATGATGAATCTGTATATCTGGCCAATCCTAGCCTCCTAATCTATTGATCAAAAATTTCTTATCTTAATATCATCTATCAATAAAAATGAATAACTTTCAAACCCATTGTTGACAAATCAAACCCATTCGATCTGATTTGTATTGATAAATGAGATATTTATACCCTTCTTCTCTTTGGAGGGCGACACCCGTTATGAGGTATCGGGGTAACATCTCTTATTATGCTTACTGTAAAACCCTCAACCTGCAAAGCGCGTAATGCTGCTTCTCTGCCTACTCCAGGACCTTTTACCCTTACTTCAGCAGTTTTAAGCCCCTGTTCCATTGCGGCCTTTAATGCACCCTGAGCAGCCATCTGGGCTGCGTATGGTGTGCTCTTTTTTGACCCCTTGAAACCGTGCCTTCCAGCAGTGGAATCTGATATAACATTACCTTCAGTGTCAGTAATGGTGATTATCGTATTATTAAAGGTGGAGCAAATATGCACTATACCGTTAGGTACTGATTTTTTTTCCTTCTTTATCTTTTTCCCTTTATTTACACGTTTTGCCATAGTTGTAAACTGATCTCCTTATTTTTTCCTTTTGCCCATTATTGATTTGCTGGGGCCTTTTCTGGTCCTTGCATTCGTGCTTGTCCTTTGACCTCTTACCGGTAAACCCCTTCTGTGCCTAATACCGCGATACAGACCCAAGTCCATTAATCTCTTGATATTCATGGAGACATCGCGTCTCAAATCACCTTCAACCTTATGTTTTTCATCAATAATACTTCTTATATCCGAGATCTGGTTTTCAGTTAGATCATCAGCCTTCGTATCATAATCAATACCGCACTCATTAAGTATTTTTTGAGAACCGCTTCTTCCTATCCCAAAAATATAGGTAAGCGCAATCTCGATTCTTTTATTCTTCGGTAAATCTACCCCTGCAATTCTTGCCAAGTTATTTCTCCTTTTATGATATGAAATAAACCATATTATCGACGCAACAAGTTAGCCCTGTCTCTGTTTATGTCTGGGGTTTTCACAGATAACTCTCAAAACACCCTTGCGTTTAATTATCTTGCACTTGCTACACATTTTTTTAACTGATGCTCTTACTTTCATGATAAATAATTCTCCTGAATAATCCTGCAACCTATCTGTGTTTACCAATTCCTTTTTTCATGAATCCTTCGTAATGTCTCATCATCATATGCGATTCAATCTGATTGGCGGTATCCATAGCGACTCCTACCACAATAAGCAGGGATGTTCCACCAAAATAATAGGGCATGTTTGCCTTATACATCAATATCTGAGGAAGTATACACACTAAAGATATATAAATCGCTCCCCCTAGTGTTAACCTGGTCATTACCTTATCAATATATTCGGCAGTGTTTTTGCCTGGCCTGATACCCGGTATAAAGCCACCCTGTTTCTTCATGTTTTCGGCTATATCCATAGGATTATAATTTACGGCTGTATAGAAATAGCAGAAAAATATTATAAAGAGCACATAGATTACATTATAAATAACATGTCCGGGGTTCATTGAATTTGTTATAGCTTGTAACCACGGTATATTGTTAACATCAACAAAATTTGAAACCATAAGAGGAAATGAGAGTATAGAAGAGGCAAATATTGGAGGTATAACTCCTGCTGCATTTATCTTTAATGGTAAATGGGTGCTCTGCCCACCATACATGCGCCTGCCAACTACCCTTTTAGCATATTGCACAGGAATTCTTCTCTGGCCTCTCTCCATAAACACAACAAATGCGGTAACTGCAACCATTACAATTATAATTATCGCCATAAGGAAAATGCTTATCTGCCCTGCGCTCATGAGGCTTATAACCCTGTAAAAAGCGGGCCAGAACCCTGCTACTATGCCAGAAAAAATTATGAGTGAGATGCCGTTTCCTATTCCTCTTTCAGTAATCTGCTCACCAAGCCACATTAGAAACGACGTCCCTGCAGTGAGTGTAATGATTGTAAGTAATCTGAATCCCCATCCACCCGATGCAACAATCATGGCGCCACCAGGAGCGCTCATTCTTTCAAGACTGATTGCTATACCAAACCCTTGGATTATGCTCAATATAACAGTTCCATAACGCGTATACTGGGTTATCTTTTTTCTTCCCTGTTCACCTTCCTTGCGCAGTTTTTCAAGATGAGGAACAACCACTGCAAGAAGCTGTAAAATGATAGAAGAGGTTATATAGGGCATTATTCCCAATGCCATAACAGACGCCCTGCTTAAAGCCCCGCCGGAAAACATATCTATAAGGGCGAAAGGATTTCCCTGAATAGAGTTAAATAATTCAGTTAGAGCTTCACCGTTAATACCGGGGGTAGGCAGAATACAGCCCAGTCTATACACAATTAGCATTAGCAATGTGAAGATAAGCCTTTTTTTCAGCTCTGGAATTTTAGGAATATTTTGTATACTGCCTAGCAAGGTTAGTATTCTCCAAAAAAATTATGGTCTGATAAACTCGATCTTTCCGCCAGCGGCTTCGATCTTTTTAATAGCTTCCTTACTCGCCATGTCCACTTTTATCTCAACAGGGTGATTCAAGTCTCCATTGCCGAGAAGCTTTATCCCATTTTTTGCGCCCTTATACAGTCCCAGCTCTTTCAATTTTTCCTGATCTATTGATACACCAGCTTCACACCTGTTAAGATCACGGATGTTGATGATATCATACACCTTCTTAAAATGATTTGTGAATCCTCTTTTTGGCAGCCTTCTATGTAAAGGCATCTGACCGCCTTCAAATGCCGGCCCAACGCTGGCGCCTGATCTGGCCTTTTGTCCCTTATGCCCTTTACATGATGTTTTTCCATGGCCTGAGCCTGGTCCTCTACCAACCCTTTTTTTACTTTTCCTTGAGCCTTCTGCGGGGGAAAGATCATTTAACTTCATCATTATCTCCCAATGATTATATTTCAACCTTTACCATGTATAATACCTTTTCTATCATTCCTCTGATAGGAGCAGTATTATTCAGGCAAACGGTTCTATTCAATTTTGTTAATCCCAGACCTTTTAATGTTTCCCTGATTCTTTTATTTTTTCCAATACCACTTTTAACCAGGGTTAATTTTATTTTATCAGCCATAATAAAATCTCGTTCTTTATAATTAAGTTAACATTTCCTGAAGAGTCTTACTCCTTCTGGATGCAATTTCTTCAGGTGTCCTCAGAGTGCAAAGCCCTTTAATTGTCGCCCTTACAAGATTATGCGGATTATTTGAACCCAGGCATTTTGAAAGAATATTCTGAATGCCAACAGCTTCAAGTACAGCCCTTACAGCCCCGCCTGCAATAACACCTGTTCCTGGGCCGGCTGGTTTAATAAGTACACGACCAGCTCCCCATTTACCGATGGCCTCGTGCGGTATGGTGCCGTCCTTTATGCTGACAGCCTTCATGCTCTTTCTAGCCTTTTCTACCCCTTTTCTAATAGCCTCGGGGACCTCATTGGCCTTTCCAAGACCAAATCCAATAAGGCCTTTTCCATCACCAACAATTACTATTGCGCTAAAACTGAATCTACGTCCACCCTTTACAACCTTGGCAACCCTGCTTATATGGACGACTTTTTCAATGAATTCATTCCCGCTTTCTTCTTTAAACAATGCCTGTCTCCTTGATTGCTGACTTAATAATTTAGAAATCCCTTTAAAACCTAGAATTCCAGACCGCCTTCTCTAGCTGCTTCAGCAAGTGATTTTACTCGTCCATGATACAGAAACCCGTTTCTGTCAAAGACTACCTTTTTAATGCCTTTTTCAAGGGCTTTCTGTGCGATCAATTTACCTATCATTGAAGCGCCTTCAATGTTTCCACCCTTTCCTGTCATTGTATCTCTTACCTCCTTCGATATAGAGGAGATCTGAACAAGGGTATTGAAACTTGTATCATCAATAATCTGTGCGTATATATTTTTTGCACTCCTGAACACTGAAAGCCTCGGACGTTCGGCTGTACCCGTTACTTTATTCCTTAAGCGCTTTTTTCTTTTTTCTCTTGATTCTGCTCTTCTTACTATTGCCATTTTATAATCCTGTTAATAATAATCCGTTCTAATCTCTGGATCCGGACTTTCCAGCTTTTCTTTGAATTACTTCCGCCGCATACTTGATACCCTTTCCTTTATAGGGTTCAGGCCTTCTGAAACCCCTGATCTTTGCGGCGGTCTCACCAAGAAGCTCATTATCAATTCCGCTTAGTGTAATCTTGGACTTATCAATAGTTGCATCTATTCCATTGGGAAGCTCATAAACAACAGGGTGCGAATAACCCAGATTGAATGTAGCCTTTCTCCCTGAAACCTCTGCCTTGTACCCTACCCCAACTATTTCAAGTATCCGTTCAAACCCCTTTGATACACCCTTTACCATATTTGCTACCAAAGCCCTGAACAGACCATGACAAGCATTGCACTCTTTTGAATCATCCTTGGCAGTTATCAAAAGTGTATCATTTTCGATATTCAAACTGACATTGGGGTTAATCTGCCTTTTAAGCTCACCTTTAGGCCCCTTGACAGTAATCATGTCATCTTTAATATCGATTTTAACATCCTTAGGGATTTGAATAGGCATTTTGCCTATGCGTGACATTTATTACCTCCAGTTAATAGATCATAATACGATAGATAAAACACGAAATCACCATATCGAACAGATGATTTCTCCGCCAACACCAATCTCCCTGGCCTGTTTATCCGTAATTATGCCTTTCGAAGTAGATAGAATATTTATTCCAAAACCGTTTAATATCTTTGGAATATTGTCTCTTTTAGCATAAATTCTGCACCCGGGTTTGCTCACCCTTTTTAGGCCATCTATTGTGGGCACACCTTTTTCATCGTATTTAAAATAAATCTTGATGATTCCCTGCTTCTTATCATCCAATAATTTAAAATTCTTGATGAAACCTTCCGATTTAAGCACCTTGGCGATATTAATCTTCATCCTGGAACCCGGAATGTCTACTGAATTATATGATGCCATTATTGCATTCCTGATTCTCGTCAGCATATCGGCGATCGGATCTGTCATTCCCATGAAAATAACTCCTTGTTCTATTTAACCTTCTACTTTTTTATAAGTTTTCAATCGATATATTACAGGAAAACCCTGTCTAAAAATGCTACCAACTGGACTTAATTACACCGGGAATAACCCCACTCAGTGCCATATTTCTAAAACAAATTCTACACAGACCGAATTTTCTTAAAAATGCCCTGGGCCTGCCACATATAGGGCAACGGGTGTATGTTCTAGTAGAAAACTTCTGATTTCTCTTAGCTTTTGCTATAAGGGACTTTTTTGCCAAGTCATCCTCCCTTTTAATTCCTAAATGGCATTCCTAAGGATCTTAATAAAAACATACCCTCTTCATCCGTTCTGCCTGATGTAACGATGGTAATATTAAGACCCTTAACCTTATCAATTTTATCATATTCTATCTCAGGGAAAATAATGTGCTCTTTTATCCCTACGGAGCAGTTTGCCCTGCCATCAAATGACTTATTTGGCAGACCACGAAAGTCTCGTACTCGCGGGAGAGTTACATTAAATAGCTTATCAAGAAAATCATACATCCTATCACGTCTTAAGGTGACCGAGCATCCTATAGGCATACCTTCACGTAATTTAAAACCTGCGATAGATTTTTTTGCTTTTCTGATAACAGCCTTTTGCCCTGCTATTAATGAGAGTTCTTCAGCGGCCTTATCAAGCACCTTAATATTGAATATAGCCTCACCCATGCCCATGTTTAATACAACTTTTTTTATTTTAGGCACAGCCATTGCGCTTGTATATCCGAACTCTTTAATTAAAGCTGGAACTACTTCATTGTTATACTTATCTTTCAGCCTGGACAACTGTTACTCCTGTTTCTAAATTACCCTGTAAATGTTGTTATATTCAAGGGGTTAAAACCCATTAACTCTAATCACCCAGAATTTCACCACATTTTTTGCATACCCTGACCTTTGAACCATCATCCAGAATACGCTTTCCAACCCTGGTCGGCTCAGCACATTTGTTGCAGATAATCTTTAAATTTGAAATATGAATAGGGGCCTCCTTTTCAACAATACCGCCCTGAGCATTCTTAGCATTGGGTTTGGTATGCCTCTTTACCAGATTTATCTTCTCAACAAAAACACGATCTGCATCCTTATCCACAGTCAGAACGTTACCGATCTTTCCCTTTTCTTTTCCTGTAAGGACTATTACCTTATCATTCTTTTTTATTACGGGATGTTTCTTAAGCACTTACATACTCCATAAGATTAATTTAAAGTACTTCTGGGGCAAGAGAAATTATCTTCATAAATTTCTTAGCCCTCAATTCTCTGGCTACTGGGCCGAAAATACGAGTACCTATTGGTTCATTCTGAGCGTTGATCAATACAGCTGAGTTTTCATCAAATTTAATATGAGACCCATCCGGACGACGTATCTCTTTGGCTGTCCGAACAATAACTGCCCTCATAACGCTTCCCTTGCTGACTTTTGAATTCGGGATTGCCTCTTTTACAGATACAATAATTATATCTCCAATAGAAGCATATCTTCTCTTGGACCCGCCTAATACCTTTATACAGGCTACCAGTTTTGCACCGGAATTATCAGCAACCTTTAGTTTTGTTTCTGTTTGAATCATTTTAATTACTCCTGGACCAGATCATTAATGACTTCTGGGGCTGACATCTGGCTTTTTTCAACTATCTCAACAAGATGCCATCTTTTCAGTCTACTGATCGGTCTTGATTCAATTATTCGTACCCTGTCCCCTTCCTGACAGATATTTTTGGGATCATGAACAAGATATTTTGTCTGCCTGCGTATAAATTTATTATATGTGCTGTGCTTTTTTAGCCTGCTAACCATAACAACAATGGTCTTATCCATCTTTGTTCCAACCACAACACCTGTTAATTTTCTTCTAATCCCACGCTCTTTCATAACTGCCTCACTGCGTTCTCATTATTTTTTCTTTTCATTAAGAATAGTTTTAACTCTTGCCAATTCTTTTCTAGTCTTACCTATACTGGCGGTATTGGCCAGTTGACCGGTGGCCTTCTGAAACCGCAGGTTAAATATATCTAGTCGCATGGATGATTCTTTTTCAATCAATTCCTGGTGTTCTATTTCTCTTAACTCTTTAGCTTTCATTTTCATCCCCTGCTAACAAATCTGGTTCCAAAAGGCAATTTATGTGCGGCAAGACGGAAGGCCTCTGCCGCAATGCTTTCGCCAACGCCTTCCATCTCATACAATATCCTTCCGGGTTTCACAATGGCAACCCATTTGTCCGTTGGACCTTTCCCTTTTCCCATTCTGGTTTCAAGAGGTTTTTTGGTAATTGGTTTATCGGGAAAAACCCTGATCCATATTTTTCCACCGCGTTTTACGTGCCTTGTTATAGCAATACGTGCGGATTCGATCTGTTGTGCTGACATCCGCCCACATTCTGTTGCCTGAAGACCAAATTCACCAAACTCAAGTGTGCTTCCTTTGGCCTTTCCATTCATCCTGCCTTTTTGTCTTTTTCTATATTTTAATTTTTTTGGACTAAGCATTTATTAATCCTTTTTATCCGGTAAAATCTCACCATTAAATATGGTCACTTTTATACCTATAATACCATACGTGGTAAGGGCTTCAGCAAAACCGTAATCTATATCAGCCCTGATCGTATGAAGTGGAACGCGTCCTTTTCTGTACCATTCTCTTCTGGCCATTTCAGCGCCACCCAGTCTGCCACTGCAGTAAATCTTTATACCCTGAACGCCAAACCTCAGAGCAGAGGTAACACTCTTTTTCATAGCCCTTCTAAAAGAAACCCTTCGCACCAACTGCAATGCGATATTTTCTGCGAGAAGCTGTGCATCAACTTCAGGCTTTCTAACCTCCTGAATATCAATAAAGAACTCACGGTTTATTATCTTAGTAAGATCCTTTGTAAGATTCTGAATCTCAGAACCCTTTCTGCCGATAACGAGCCCGGGTCGCGCAGTATGTATCTTTAGTTTAACCTTGTTGGCAGCCCTTTCTATCTCAATCTTTGATATGCCTGCCTGTTGCAGCTTCTTTTTTAGAAACTTTCTGATACAGTAATCTTCGTAAACAAAACAGCTGTAGTCTTTACTGGAAAACCATTTTGAAGCCCATTCCTTATTTATTCCGAGTCTGAAACCGATAGGGTTTACTTTTTGTCCCAATCTTTACCTCCGCCTGTTGGCACTAATCGTTACTTATCAAAAGACTATTTATCATTAAGGACAACCGTCAAATGACTTGTCCTTTTCAAAATTCTTGTTGCCCGCCCGCTAGCCCTTGGTATAATCCTTTTTAACATAGGGCCTTCATCTGCAAATATACTTTTTACATAAAGTTTATCAACATCCACATCAGACATCTGTTGTGCATTTGCCACCGCAGAATTGATCAGCTTCAAGACGAAAAGTGCGCCCTTCTGAGGGGCAAACTTCAGCATATTTACAGCATCCTCTACACGTTTTCCCCTTACCTGGTCAATAACCAGGCGCACCTTGCGTGGAGAGATCCTAATATATCTTGCTACGGCACTTGATTCCATTATTTACCACCCTTTACTTTTGTTTTTTTGTCTCCAGCATGCCCAAAAAATGTCCTGGTAAGGGAAAATTCGCCAAGCTTGTGCCCAACCATATCTTCTGTAACAAAGACGGGGATAAATTTCTTGCCATTATGTACCGCAAAGGTAAGGCCTACAAATTCGGGCAAAATCGTTGATCTGCGCGACCAGGTCTTTATAATATTTCTGCTCCCGGTTTCCTGCGCCTGTGTTGCCTTTTTTAGCAAGTGATCATCAACAAATGGTCCTTTTTTTAATGATCTTGACAAAACTATTCCTCCATTTAAGTAAAAAGAGATTAACTTTATTTATTTCTCTTTTTAATAATCATTTTATTGCTAGACTTTCTTACCCTTGTCTTATAACCCTTTGTTGGAACACCCCACGGTGTAACAGGATGTCTTCCACCGGATGATTTTCCTTCACCGCCGCCATGCGGATGATCTACAGGGTTCATAGCAACACCCCTTACATGAGGCATTCTACCTTTCCATCTTGATCTTCCTGCCTTACCAAGGCTTATTCCCATATAGCCTGAATTCCCAACCTGGCCAAGGGTAGCCCTGCATTCAACGGCAATCATCCTTACTTCACCAGAGGGAAGTTTAACCTGTGCATACTTTCCCTCTTTTGCCATCAACTGGGCATATGTTCCGGCACTTCGAACAATCTGACCACCATGGCCCGGTTTCAATTCAATATTATGTATCGAACTACCGAGTGGAATGTCGCTGAGTTTCAGGGTATTACCCGGTGTAATCTCCGAACCCAGACCAGAGGTAATCATATCTCCAACTTTTATGCCGCCGGCAGCGATAATATACCGCTTTTCACCATCTGCGTAGTTCAGGAGAGCAATATTACTTGACCTGTTAGGATCATATTCAATAGTGGCCACCTTTGCTGGGATTCCATCTTTATTTCTTTTAAAATCAATAATCCGGTAACGTCTTTTGTGCCCGCCACCCCTGAAACGAGAGGTAATTCGACCATAACAGTTACGCCCACTATTTTTTTTGAGTGTTTTTACCAGACTTCTTTCCGGTTTATCAGTAGTGATCTCTTCAAAATCGCTGTTTTTAAAAAATCTTCTTCCCGGTGAGGTCGGTTTATGACTCTTTATAGCCATCTATATCTCCAAATAATCCTTTTCTATTCTGAAATAATATTCTAGCGCTTACCTATGTTACTGCTATAAACCATCAAAAAATTCAATATTTTCCCCTGGTGCAAGTTTTATAATAGCCTTTTTCCAGTCAGACTTTTTCCCGATATTTTTCCCAACTCTACGAGTCTTGCCTTTCATATTCAGTGTATTAACATCCAGCACCTTTTTTTTGAACAACAATTCGGTTGCTTTTTTAATTTCTATTTTGTTTGCACGAGGGTCAACCTTAAGAACAATCTGATTGAATGATTCCTTCTGCATTGTTGCTTTTTCGGCGATATGCGGTTCCTTGATCACACTATAAATATCCATTATGAAATCAATGCCTCCTCAATCTTTTCAATAGAAGGTCTGACAAGAAAAAGATGATCGTGGTTCAGGATATCGTATACATTAATCCCCTCCTGCCTGATAATCTTGATTCCTGGGACATTTCTTGATGATTTTTCAAGATTTATATTTTTAGAATCAGTTACAATCAATGCCTTTTTTGTTTTGAAATTATTTATAACCTTTACAAAATCTTTGGTCTTAATTTCCGGCATATTAAAGTCATCAACAACAATAAGCTGTTTTGTATTGTATTTGTCGCTCAGGGCCATTGAAATGGCAGCCTTTCTGATCTTCTTGGAGACCTTGTTTATATATAGCCTCTGAACAGGGCCAAATGCAATACCCCCGCCACGTCTGGTTGGAGATTGAGGAGTCCCTATCCTCGCCCTGCCTGTGCCCTTCTGTCGCCAAAGTTTGGTTCTCGACCCGTTAACCTCTGATCGGGTCTTTACAGAAGAGGTACCTGCCCGTTTTTTATTAAGCTGGCTGACAACTACCTGATGAAGAATATCTTTTCTGACATCTACGCCAAAGATTCTTTCATTCAGTTCTATCTCAGCTGTCTTTTCCGCGTTTAGATTATGTACATCGATTACTATCATTTTTGCTTATCACTTCTTTAATAATCTACAATCTGCAGATTTCAATTATCGAATTATCACTACCTGGTAACGGTCCTTTTATTGCTATAAGGTTAATATCAGGTCTTACATCAAGCACCTTTAAATTTTTTACTGTGATTCTTTCGAAACCAAACCTTCCGGGAAGTTTCCTTCCTTTGACAACCCTGCCAGGTGTTGTACTGTTACCAATGGACCCAGGCACTCTATGGGATCTTGAACCATGAGTCCATCTTCCACCGCCAAACCCCCATCGTTTTACAACACCGGTAAATCCACGTCCTATACTCTTTCCGGAAACAGTAACCATGTCGCCAATCTGAAAGATATCTGCTGTAATTTCCTGACCGAGTTCATATTCCTTGGCATCCTTAACTCTGATCTCCTTGAGAAATTGAAAATATTTATTACCAGCAGCCTTTTGATGGCCTTTTAAAGGTTTATTGACCCTGCTCTCTTTCTTTTCTTCAAAACCAACCTGAATAGCCTCATAACCATCTTTATCAATGGTCTTTTTCTGAATAACAATACATGGGCCGGCTTGTACCAGTGTTACAGGCACACTCTTTCCTTCATCAAGAAAGTAGCGTGTCATGCCGAGTTTCTTACCAAATATCCTGTTGCCCATTTAACTCTCCAACCCTTTAGTTCGCTTATAATTTAATCTCTACGTCAACTCCGCCAGATAAATCCAACTTCATCAAGGCGTCGACTGTTTGCTGTGTAGGCTCCAGGATATCCAGAAGTCTTTTATGCGTTCTTATTTCAAACTGTTCTCTTGCCTTTTTGTTCACATGTGGAGACCTCAAAACACAATATCTGTTAATCACAGTAGGAAGAGGTATAGGGCCGGCTATTTTGGCGCCAGTCTCCCTGACTGTATCAACAATTTCCAAAGCAGACTGATCCAGCAATTTATGGTCATATGCCTTTAGACGAATCCTGATTTTCTGGTTTGCTAACGATTTTTCTATCATTTTATTCCCTGAAATACCTTCCCTATGCTATTCGATGATTTCGCTGACAACGCCGGCACCTACTGTGCGGCCTCCCTCACGAATAGCAAAGCGAAGTTCCTTCTCCATTGCTATCGGGGTTATCAGTGCCCCAACCATCGCCACATTATCTCC